>NZ_JAUORY010000029.1:0-57760 GCF_030548145.1 Aliiglaciecola sp. 2_MG-2023 | reverse complement strand
TCGCCTAGAAAACTTTTTCTCTGCTTAGTGAGTCCGTTAGGTCTCTCTCAAGCGGGAGGCGTATTCTACACTTCCGGCATTTGATGTCAACGTTTTTATTTAGTTTTTTTGAATTTATTTCAAATCGCTAAATCGTCTCCATCCCGCTTCACACTTGCCTTGCGGCTTGCTCTTAATATTCATATAAAGGCTATTAAGAAGAGACATTCTTTAAAGTTTGTCCCGAAGCGAGGCGCGCATTCTACAGACCATAATCCGAAGATCAAGGGCTATTTTAAAATAAATTGAAAAATCCGTTTGTTTGCTTATTTTTGCGTCAATTATTGCTTATTTGCTGATTATTTGAGCTGACTTTTGTAGTGTTTCGCTTAGCGGTTAGAGAAGCTTTTTAAAACTAATGCTTGGTTATTCGTATCTTTAGGCTTTTTAGACGATGCGTTTCTAGTTATTGAAGCGTAAACAGAGAACAGTGGTACAGAGTTGAATAAGCTTCCTATTACTTAGTTTTACAAAGCTTCTAAAATCTTTATAAAGCACAACTCCAAATAATACTGGCTCAAAACAGCTACATCATTGCTAAATAAATAAGTTTAGTTTTATAACACTTATATAAGAAGACTTTAATACTGCCTACTATTAACCGGTAAAGGACGATTTTTAAAAACAATGTTAGTATTGCCCTAATAAACAAAGGTCGCTTCATATAGGTAACAACGACATGCAAAAACCAATTTCATCGTTTAAAGGAATGACTCCAGTGTTTGGAGCTAAGTGTTATATTGATAATTCCAGTGTCATAGTTGGCGATGTAGTTTGTGGGGACGAAGTGAGTATCTGGCCATTAGTCGCCGCCAGAGGTGATGTGAATAGTATACGAATTGGTCATAGAACTAACATTCAGGATGGTACAGTGCTACACGTTACCCGCTCCAGCGTTAATAACCCAGACGGATATCCATTAATTGTTGGTGACGACGTAACCATAGGCCACAAATGTATGCTGCATGGTTGTACATTGGGAAATCGTATATTGGTCGGTATGGGTGCAATTATAATGGACGGCGCGATAGTCGAAGATGATGTGTTTGTTGGTGCAGGTTGTTTAGTGCCACCAAATAAAACTTTAAAAAGTGGTTTCTTATATGTTGGCAGCCCGGCGAAACAAGCTCGAAAACTATCTGAAGCTGAAATAGCATTCTTAAAAGTTTCCGCAGACAATTACTTAGTGACTAAAGATGAATATTTAGCTGAAGTTTAAGCGCGACTTTAGAATTAACTAAGAACTGATACTTAGTTAAGTGGCAGTTCAGATTTAGAAAACGATATATCACCGTTTTGATTAAACTCTTCTTGTTCAATTAGCAAACTTATATGCTCTTCGAAATCAAATTGATGAAGAGCATAAAATGCTTCCGCTTCTTGTTGTGTCACTTCGGTAATATAACAGTTTACTAATGCACCGTTATTTATAGCGATAATTTTGAGTCCTTTATATCGCTCATCATATTCAAAGCCATCCACTATTTGAATAGCCTGATTCATAACATACGTCTTATCTGTTGCATTACCGGTTCAATGTCTGGCATGTAACCGCGCCACAATTTAAAACTATGGGCGGCCTGTCCGACCAACATACCTAAGCCATCACTCGTATGGGTAACTCCTAGTGTTTTGGCTCGTTCTACAAAAACAGTTGGAGTTGAAAGGTAAACCATGTCGTAAACCATAGTTGCTTGCGACAGCACATTGTCAGATAGATCAGGCAATTGACCACTTAAGCTCGCAGAAGTGCAGTTCACTATTAAATCAAAAGATTGTGATAATTTAGTATTTAGTTCAGAAAAATCTGCAGCACAAACCTGTTCATTAGCAAACCAGTTAGCAAGTTCTGCGGCTTTTTCTTTTGTACGATTCACAATCGTAATATTTTTAACGCCTTGCTCTAAGATAGGAAGAATCACTCCCCTCGCCGCACCACCAGCACCAATTAATAAAATCCGCGTGTCAGTAAAGTCAAAGTGCTGATGTTTCAAGTCCAAGACTAAGCCAGGGCCATCAGTGGTTTCACCTCTGAAACGATTTTCATCTAAGCGAATAATCGTATTGATTGCGCCAGCTTTTACCGCTGCAGGAGAAAGCTCTGTAACCCATTCCACTGCGTCTTGCTTAAAAGGACTGGTTATGTTGCAACCTTTAGCATTAGGATCGGCGAAAAATTCATCTAAATTGGCTGAGAAATTTCCCTTTTGACCTAAAATCTTTTGATAATCAATAATTTCATTGCGTTGCTTAGCAAACGTTTGGTGAATAAGTGGCGAACGACTTTGTGCTATTGGATTACCAAACACAGCATATTTGTCTATTTCCAAAATCTATTACTTCCCTTTGTCTTGTTCGTTTAACCAGTCGCGTGGTTTAAGGAATTCTTCAGTGAGTCTAGCTTCTGGTGTATTTGATTGAGGTTGGAAATTATATTCCCAACGAGCTAACGGGGGCATAGACATTAAAATAGACTCTGTTCTTCCACCGGTTTGCAAACCAAATAATGTTCCTCGGTCATATACCAAGTTAAATTCAACGTAACGACCTCGTCGATATAATTGAAATTGTCTTTCTCGTTCCGAATAAGAGGTTTCTTTACGCTTTTCAACAATAGGTATATAAGCATCAAGAAAGCCATTACCGATAGACTTCATAAATTCAAATGATTGTTCGAAACCTAACTCATTGAGATCATCAAAAAACAATCCCCCAACCCCTCTGGTTTCGTTTCGGTGTTTGATATAAAAATATCTGTCGCACCATTCCTTATACTTTTCATACACCCCTTCCCCAAATGGCAAACAAGCCTGTTTCGCCACACCATGCCAATGCTGTACATCCTCCATAAACGGGTAAAAAGGGGTTAAATCGAAACCACCACCAAACCACCAAACGGGTTCATCTCCTTCTTTCTCAGCCATAAAGAATCGAACATTGGCATGAGATGTTGGCACATAAGGATTTTTTGGATGGATAACTAAGGATACACCCATTGCTTGAAAACTGCGGCCAATTAGTTCAGGTCGAGCGGCAGTAGCAGAATCAGGTAACTGGGTTCCAAACACATGAGAAAAGTTAACTCCACCTTGTTCAATTACTTGGCCATTGGTCAGAACTCGAGTGCGGCCACCGCCACCTTCTTCACGCTGCCAATTATCTTGTTTAAACTGTTTTTTTCCATCAACTAATTCTAGGGTATGACAAATATCATCTTGTAGTTTCAGTAAAAAGCGCTTTACTGCATCTATATCGGGAGTACTTTTTGAGTTCATATTTAACTTGCTCTTACTGTTTCACCGGTTATGCCATTACGGATTTGACTTGGATTTTTTTGATTACCTAAAGCCCCATGCACGCACAGTAGGGAGGGACCAAATTGCGCATAGACTTGTTCGCATGTTTTAGCCGGTGGTTCACCGTTTAAATTCGCACTTGTCGATACAATTGCACTGTTAACTTGTTCACACATTTGGTTAACCACAGGATGATCACTCACCCGAACAGCTACCAAATCAGAGCCTCCGGTAATAAAGTCCGGTGTGCCTTGTTGTTTAGGTAGTAACCAGGTGTTTGGCCCAGGCCAAGAGTTTTTAACCTCAGCAAGTATCTCTGGGTTGATGGCGGAAAAGTTCACATATTGGGTTAGTTGCTGTTTACTGCTGGCAATCAATATCAAGCCTTTTTCCAGGCTTCTATTTTTTAACGCCAACAATTTCATTACTGCCGCTTCATTAGTTGGATCGCAGCCCAGACCGAAAACTGCTTCGGTGGGATACGCAAAAACTTCGCCAGCAAAAAACTGCTGCTTAAAATTTTGTGGATTTTGACTTATGTCCATTTGACTAGGGATACTTAAAAATCAGACGTGGAGTGTAATGCAAATGAGATAATGTGGAAAGACGTCAGAACGAAATGAGCTTATTTGCTATCAATAGGAACCTTGATACCGCAATCTTTTTGTGGACACTGATAATAAACCTGACCGTCCGCTTTCTTCTCTATTAAAACTGACCAATGACATTTAGGACAGGCTTTGTCTACCGGCTGCGAATTTAAAACATATTTACACTTTGGGTAGCCATCACAGGCGTAAAAACTTTTACCGAATTTATTTGTGCGTTTAATTAGTTTGCCTGTTTTACATGACGGACAGGCAATGTGGATGTCCTTTTGTTGCTTAACAGCTTCGATATGGTGGCAATCTGGATAACCAGTACAACCAATAAATAAACCAAATCGTCCTTTCTTAATCGCTAAGGTCATACCGCAGTCAGGACATTTAGAGCCGTCAATTTGTTTTAGCTCTACAGTTGCGTTGTCATGCAAGGGCTTAGCAAAATCACATGTTGGATATTGACTGCAGCCTAGGAAAGCACCATTTTTGCCACGTTTAATTTGGAGTTTTGCGCCGCAGTCAGGACACACACCAAAATCTCCATCGAGTGCGTGTTCATGAGCGGCAAAAAGAGTGTGATCGATCTTAGACATAATCGATCATGCCATTTGCTTCAATTTGCAGTGGCTTATTGCCACAGATTTTACTACCTGAGATTTAATGCAAGGGGCCTTCTGGCTCTTCAAATAAAAGATCTTCCATTTGAGCATAGGCGTTTTCTTTACCAGGAACGTTAAAGAGTACCATCAGCACAACCCACTTTAAGTCTTCGAGACAGAATTCTTTAGAGTCTATCTCCATTACTCTATCAACCACCATTTCTCTTGTTACTGAGTCTAAAACATTAATCTGCTCTAAAAACATCAAGAAACCACGGCATTGCACATCCAATCGCATTTCTTCTTCTTGGGTATAAATACGATTGACTAAAGCACCACCGGATTTAACAAAATACGGGTTGATATCCGTTTCTTGTAAAGCGGCTAACTTTTCTAACCACGATAACGCTTTGTAGATTTCATCATGATGGAATCCAGCGCGCACGAGTTCGTCGGTCAATTCATCTTGATCAACACGAATTTCAGTTTCACTGTGAATGAAATTTTCAAACAGATACATGAGGATATCGAACATATTATTTACCCCTCAATTTGATGTAGCCTCCAGATACTGAGGCTACTAAACCACGCAACTCATATTCTAATAATTGCGCCAATACGACTTTAATCGGCATCTCGCTACGTTGTATAACGACGTCTAACGCAGTAACGTCATGATCTACACTATCTAACAATTTGTCGGTTGCCAAGCTTTCAATCGGACTTTTTTCACTGTTTTTAGAATATTCCGTTAGAACACAAGAATTAACGTTCTGAAATTCTTCAATTATGTCCTGCAGACTTGATACGAGTTTGGCGCCTTGTTTGATCAATAAATGCGCACCTTCACTAAGTGGGTTATTTATATTACCCGGAATAGCAAATACTTCGCGATTTTGCTCTATCGCATATTTTGCAGTGATCAATGAGCCACTTTTAATCGCGGCCTCTATCACCAATACACCAAGGGATAATCCGCTAACAATTCTATTTCTGCGAGGAAAGTTGTGAGGTGTGGGTTTAGTACTCGCCCTAAATTCAGACAAAATCACCCCCTCATTCTGAATAATGTCATGGGCTAGCTTAACGTTTCTTTTAGGGTAAAGATTATCTAATCCGCTACCTAATACAGCCAAAGTGTTTCCACCAGCGCTCAAGGCTCCTTGGTGGGCGCAAGCATCAATTCCCATTGCTAAACCACTGGTTATAGTAATTCCATGCGAAGCAAGCCCAGAAGCAATGTCAAATCCGCAGTTTCTACCGTAATGACTTGGATTACGGCTACCAACCATGGCAATTTGATTGGAGGCAAGTAAATTTTTATTGCCCCATCCGAAGAGAATCAGTGGTGGTCTAGCGATTTCAGATAATAAAAAGGGAAAGTCAGGGTGTTCAGGGTAAACAGCAAATCGCGAGCGCTCTGCAGCTAACCAATTAAGCTCCTTATCAACTAATCGTAAGTCAGGGGCAGTTATAGCCTGCACTTGAGCAGAATCAAAGCCCAAATCAGCCAACTGTGACTTCGAATAAGTTAATAGAGAATCAGCAGATAGGTTATAAACATGCTGAAATTTTTTGAGTTTGCCCATACCGAAGTTAGGAATTTGGTCAAGAATCAACCAACTCCGCAATGCTTCCTCGGTGTCCTTAGGGCGCTTTATATCAGCCTGTAGGTTTTGTTCACAGTGACGCACTTCCTGTGCCATGATCTGTCCTTAAATTTATTGCATTATATTTTACGGTTTAGCGACTATAGCTCCTTCGCGGATAGTTTTTGTCGAACGGGTAATCAATCCGTAACTGGCTTTTTTAAACACTTTGAACACTACAACCTCGCCAACTTTAATCGCAGGTTGTTGCAATTCATCACTGCCGACAAAAAGATTATCAATAAAGCTATTTTCACCATCGTACTTTGGATCGTTACTAACTTGGATATTCGGGCCTTGTACGTAAATACCTAAAACAGTACCTGGCTTCACTTTCCGGCTGCCTAAATCAAGTATTACAACATCATACTTACCAAGAAGTTGATGCTGTTCTAAGCTACTAATAATTTTGCCTTTTTGACGGGTTGCAGCTTTTAATCGCATACTCCCCATTTGCATAGCTTCACTTGGAAGCAGTTTGTCGCCTCGCCTTGCTTCAAAATTGGCATCTTCCACTTTTACTAGATGTTGACCTTCGACATCACTTTCCAATGGCGTCGCATCAGCGACATGACGAATTTGAAAACCAAGCAGGTTGTCATATTGGTCACGAAGCTCATTTTGTTTTCTGACCACGTTATATTGCTCAGGCGTATCCGAATCAGCTTTCGTTAAGACTAAGTCACCTGAAGCAAATGCTGTATTTCCATCTTGATTTCCCAATAAGTAGGGAAGCTGCTCGTACTCCTCTTCATCCATAATGGTACTACTTTCAATGTATGGTCGGATAATACTCCAGGGCAACGTATTAATCGGTTGCACTGTTTTCAACTCTTTACGCCCTTCTGGAGAAAGTTTGATTTGCGGCTTAGGGTCATCACGGACAATATCGAGAATAGGTTCGCCTTGTTCGTTATACCTTAAACGTAATTCGTCACCAGGATAAATTAAATGGGGATTGTTGATGTGTACGTTATTGCGCCATAACTCAGGCCATAACCAGGGCTTGCTTAGATACATATTCGATATATCCCACAACGTATCGCCCTTTTTCACCACATAAACTTGCGGTGCAGTCTGCTTAATATTAATTACGTCTGCAATTGTTGCCAATGGTAAAAACAATAGCATTACCAGAAGTTTACTCAATCTTTTGCCCATACCAACCTCATCATGCAGCGAACCTTGTTGTTAAGTATCGACCTAAACACTGATTTGCTTGATCGAACTTTAATTCTATTTAGGCTAGAATAGCGCCTTAAATGATTCAATAGCGTATTTTATTGAACCGTATAGTAATTAATACTGACCCTAGGTACAGTTTTTCTAAAAATGTACCTTATATTCACCAAAGTATAGTGTAGCTGAAGATCAAGATGGCCATTTTAAACGTATTAAAATTTCCCGACGAACGACTTCGAACAGTCGCTAAGCCTGTAGATAAAGTCGACGGAGAAATAACCAAGTTAATTGAAGACATGTTCGAAACCATGCGAGAAGAAAACGGTATCGGACTTGCCGCCACGCAAGTAGACGTGCATAAACGTGTAGTTGTTATGGATATTTCTGAAGACCAAAATACTCCGCGAGTATTTATTAATCCTGAAATCATTGAAATGGATGGAGAAGCCATCAGTGAAGAAGGTTGTCTATCAGTACCTAATAATTATGCAAAAGTAGAACGTGCAGAACACGTAATCGTAAAAGCGTTAGATGCAGAAGGTAAAGAATTCACCTTGGAGGCGGATGGCTTGTTAGCAATATGCATTCAACATGAACTTGATCACCTCAAGGGTAAGTTATTTGTAGATTACCTGTCGCCATTAAAACGCAAGCGTATCCGCAGTAAGTTAGAAAAAGAAGCGCGTCTTGCCGCTCGCGCATCTTGATGTTTGGAGTGCTACATTGAGCAAAAAATTGAACATAGTGTTTGCCGGTACTCCGGACTTTGCAGCACAACATTTACAAGCATTAATTGATTCAGAACATAATATTCTAGCCGTATACAGTCAACCTGATCGTCCGGCGGGGAGAGGTAAAAAACTGCAAACAAGTGCGGTTAAACAATTGGCTCTAGAACACAACATTAATGTTCAACAACCATTGTCTTTAAAAGCGCCCGAAGCGCAAAAAATATTAGCTGAATTAAAACCAGATATTATGATTGTTGTGGCGTACGGATTGATTTTGCCGCAAATCGTTTTAGATACGCCTAGATTAGGCTGCTTAAATGTACACGGTTCTTTATTACCTCGCTGGCGCGGCGCTGCACCTATTCAACGCTCGATTTGGGCGGGTGACGAGCAAACAGGTGTGACTATTATGCAAATGGATAAGGGCTTAGATACCGGTGCGATGTTGCTTAAAAAAGCAATACCAATAGCCCCTTCGGATACCAGCGCTAGCTTATACGATAAATTGGCAAAAATTGGCCCAGATGCATTGCTAGAATGTTTAACTAAAATTGAAAACATTGAGCCAGAAATACAAGATAATGCACTTGCCAATTACGCTGAAAAACTCAGCAAACAAGAAGCATTAATTGATTGGCAAATGACGGCAGAGCAAATAGAACGCAATGTCCGAGCATTTAATCCTTGGCCCGTGGCCTACTTCGAACTAACCCCTGAGGAAAGTGAACAGCCAATTGCCATCAAACTTTGGGAAGCAAGCTTAGTCAATACAGGTAATGTGAATAGTGAACAACCAGGGAAAATTGTTTCGGTCACCAAAAAAGGTATTGAAATAACCACAGGTGAAAACAATTTATTACTAGCTAAATTGCAAATCCCCGGAAAAAAACCGATGACAGTAGCAGACATAATAAATGCTAGGAAAAATTGGTTTGTAACAGGCCAATCCCTCTCGTGAGTACCCCATCCAATGAGAAAAGAGTGACCAAGACAAATAAAACATTGCGAGCTGATGCGGCAAAAGTACTTTATCAAATTTTAGAAAATGGTCAGTCTTCTCGGGAATCCCTGCCCAAAGTCCAAGAGTTATATTCAGATAAAGACAAAGCCTGGTTGCAAGAGATGGTATACGGCGTACTGCGCCAACTACCGGTATTGCAAAGCTGGTTAAGGCTGTTATTAGATAAACCGTTAAAAAATAAATACAAAGTTGCTGAGCATTTGATCATGCTGGGGTTTTATCAACTAGCATTTACCCGAGTATCCACCCATGCTGCGGTTTCTGAAACGGTAGCGGCAGCAAGACAACTAAAAGTTGAACCGCTAAAAGGTTTAGTAAACGCATTGTTGCGAAACTTTATTCGACAGGAGTTAGCGCAGCAAGTTATCCAAGATCCGCAGATACGCTCTGGCCTGCCTAAGTGGTTATTCAAGCGGCTACAAGTAGCTTACCCCGAACAATTGGAAGAGCTTTGCAGTGCAATGCAGCAAAGACCGCCAATCTGGTTACGAGTCAATAACCGTCAAACCGATATCAACACATTCAAGGGTCTATTAGAAGAACAAGAAGTTGGTTACGAGCTAAGTGAAGAGCATACCGATGGATTGATACTTTCAAAGAGCCAAGACATCACTCAATTACCTGGTTATCAACAAGGTCTATTTGCAGTGCAAGATGGTGCAGCTCAATTAGCAGCGAGTTACTTAGATGCTCAAGAAGGCGACCTAGTATTAGATTGCTGTGCAGCCCCAGGAGGGAAAACCTGCCATATATTGGAACGCCAAGCAAACTTGCAGAAATGTGTAGCCTTAGATATTGATGACTCGCGCTTAGATAGAGTACGAGAAAATTTAACACGCCTAAAATTAGATGCAGAATTAGTCGCTGCCGATGCGCTTGATACCAGTAGTTGGTGGGATGGCCAGTTATTTGACCGAATTCTACTCGATGCCCCTTGCTCAGCAACAGGTGTTATAAGACGTCATCCAGATATTAAGTGGCTGCGTAAAAATGCGGATATTGAAGCATTGGTTGGTTTACAACAGCAGATACTCACAGCCATGTGGCAAATATTAAAGCCAGGCGGTACGTTATTGTACGCAACTTGTTCTATTTTACCTGAAGAGAATCACCTACAAATCAGTGAATTCTTAGAAAACAATGCAGATGCTACACTCAGTGAATTGAGCAATCCGTCTAAAACACCTTTCCCAGGAAGACAAATTCTACCCGGAGAAAAACAAATGGATGGTTTCTATTATGCGAGACTGCTAAAGTCTTCTAATGCAAAGTAAATTGTTTCGAAATTAACACATCATGAAAATTATAATTCTAGGTGCTGGTCAAGTAGGCGGTACATTAGCCGAAAACTTGGTAGGTGAAAAAAACGAAATTACCGTCATTGATTCAGATCTAGATACCTTGCGGTCGTTGCAAGACCGACTGGATTTGCGCGTAGTACACGGTGTTGGCTCTCACCCTGATATTTTAGCAAAAGCCGGTGCCGAAGATGCAGACATGTTGATCGCTGTTACCAACAGTGATGAAAGTAACATGATGGCCTGTCAGGTTGCCCACTCTCTTTTCAATACACCCACAAAAATTGCTCGAGTTCGCTCCGAACAATATATTATTCATCAAGACAAATTGTTTCACCATCAAGATATTCCTGTAGACCACCTAATCGCTCCAGAACAATTAGTCACCAAAGCGATTAAGCGCTTGATTGATTATCCAGGTGCGTTACAAGTCGTGGAATTTGCCGATGGTAAAGCAAGCTTAGTCGCCGTTAAGGCGTATTACGGTGGCCTGTTAGTAGGTCACGCGTTATCTACGCTGCGGGAACACATGCCCAATGTTGAAACTCGGGTGGCTGCCATTTATCGTCGTGGAAAACCAATAAGACCGTTGGCATCAACCGTCATTGAGGCCGATGATGAAGTGTTTTTTATCGCTGCAACTAAACACATTAGAGCAGTGATGAGCGAACTGCAGAAATTAGAGTCAAGTTATAAACGAATTATGATAGCTGGCGGAGGTTTAATTGGCGCCGGACTGGCTAAACGATTAGAGCACAATCATAACGTCAAATTGATCGAATACTCCCAAGAGCGAGCCAAATACTTATCAGCACATTTGGATAAAACCATCGTCTTTTGTGGGGATGCTTCCGACCATGAATTATTGACAGAAGAGAATGTGCAACAAGTTGACGCTTTTATAGCGGTAACGAATGACGACGAAGCAAATATTATGTCGGCCATGTTAGCCAAGAGACTGGGTGCACAAAAAGCCATGGTATTGATCCAAAGAAGTGCTTATGTTGACTTGGTTCAAGGCGGCGAAATTGATATTGCATTTTCACCACAACAAGCGACGATATCTGCTCTGCTTACCCATATCCGACGTGGTGACATAGTCAATGTTTACTCATTACGTAGAGGTGCAGCCGAAGCCATTGAAGCAATTGCCCATGGTGATGAAAACACCTCGAAAGTTATCGGCAAAAAAATAAGCGATATTAAGTTACCACCAGGAACAACCATAGGCGCTATCGTTCGCCAAGATGAAGTTATTATCGCCCATAGCACCACATCAATTGAAGCGAACGACCACGTTATCTTGTTTTTAGTCGATAAAAAATTCATCTCAGATGTGGAAAAATTATTCCAGCCCAGCGCATTCTTTTTTGGTTAGTTAAACAATAGTTGTATATCCTTATTAATATAAGTTGTGCTACTTTGCACTATTATTGCAGTTAAACCTGTTGAGACACCCTCAACTTTTATACAGAGACAAAAAAATGAAACATATTGCCATTTTACTTACTGTTGCTACATTAACTTTTTCAGCTCAATCTCATGCCGAAGGCTGGTTTGATTCATTAAAAAGTATGTTTGGAATGAGTGAAGAAGCGGAAGAAACAGTGCCAACTACGAGTGCGATGGTAGGCAGCCTAATTGAAAATTTGAACGTCGATTCATCACAAGCAGAAGGTGGCTTAGGTTCATTGTTTAATTATGTAAAAGGTAATTTGACCGCTGACAAATTTAGTCAGTTATCTGAAACTTTGCCAGGCATTAACGAACTTATCAGCGCCGCTCCTGACGTAAGTGAGTTAAAAAGTACTGATGGGCTAGGTTCATTATTAGACAAAGCTGCAGAGTACAACGACTCAGTTAAAGCCATTAATGAAGTGAAAAAACAATTCGAAGCACTAGGTCTTAAACCTGAAATGATTATGCAGTATGTAGAACAAGCTAAAGCATATCTAGATACAGAAGAAGGCAAGCAAGCTAAAGACTTATTAATGCAAGGTATCGGCAATTTAATGGGCCAAACTGGCAACTAAAATAAATCTATTTCCATTCTATCTTTTAATAATACTGCTTTTAACTGGCGATTATTGAAAGATAGAAGCTTGTTAGGTGAGGGATATTCACCGGCATGACAAAAATCATTTTAACATTAAGTTCATCAAAAACTGGTGTTAAAATGAACAATGTTGAACTATAGTATTGTTAATACGTTGTATTTAATTTTGTATTTTAACTTTTAAGGAGGAAAGTTATGAATATTCAAACTTTCTCAAACAAAGTCACTTTCCCACGTTTTTGTATATTTGTAATGTTATTCACACCTCTATTCAGTTGGTCTGATCCGCAATCAGACGCAGACGAATTAGCCAAGATGCAAGCCCAATTAAATAAAGAAGTAATGGCTAAACCATTTTTGGCAGAAAAGCCGGAAGAAGTTGATGCTTATATAAAAAGCATGCTAGAAAAAAATGTAAAACCAGCGGAATATTCAGGACAAAATTGGCGCCCAGGATATACCTGCCGAGATTTACTTAGATATAATTGGAGAGAATATCGAAACTGTCGTTATTATTACCGATATTATGGACGTTATTACTAATAATAGTTTTTTTATTTAACCTCACCACACAATACTAATAAACATTAAAAAGGTAATTATAAAAATGAAAAGGAATCAACACTTCAATTTTTTGATATTCGCAATGCTCACGCTCATGTTGTCTGGGTGTGCGGCTGTGCATACGTCAATAGCCAAAAAAGATTTAGATGTTCAAACTAAATTAAGTACCTCAATCTTTGTTGATGCTGTGGCACCTGAAAAACGCAAAATATATCTTGAAGTTCGTTCTGCAGTGATGGAATTTGACCGAAATGCGTTTCGTGAAGCATTAGTATCGCAAATTTCAGGCAGTGGAAATGGTTACTCATTTGTAGACAGTCCAGAAGATGCACAATTTTCAATGAGTGTGTTTGTACGGAACCTCGAAAAGGCTTCACCCACAGCAGCAGCGAACTACCTAAGAACTGGTTTTGAAGGTGTAGCCGCAGGGTCTGCGTTAGGTTATGCCGCTGGAGGTGGTTATCGTGATGCAGCAGCAGGTGGTCTTGTTGGTGGGTTAGTGTCTACCGCAGCAAACGCATTTGTTAAAGATGTGACTTTTTTATTAGTCGCTGATATTCAAATAAAGGAACGTGCACGTTCTGGCGTTTTGGTCCGCAGAGATTCAAAAATTAACACCAAAATTTCTGATGATGGTGCTACCACGCAAACCTATTCAGAAGCAACGAATCAAAAAGAATATCGCACCAGAGTAGTCACTACAGCGAATAAAGCCAATTTAGAGTTAGAAGAAGCACAACCTACTATGTTTGATAAAACAGCATATGCAATGGCGTCATTTTTCTAAATTTTACTGCTAGGCATACGCTTCTAGTGTATGCCTAAACCATACTTTTCAAATCAGCGATGTTTTGTATACCCAATAACGTATTCAAACATCGCTTCTTATCTCACTCAGACTCACACTGCATCATCCCAAGTTGACATAGCATCTACCCATAGGTCCGGTTTTACGCTAGAAAGAAGATAACTTGAGACTGCTAGTATCAGTCTCCGCGCAGCTATCAAAGTTTATGTGTCTTTTTAGATTAGCTACGCCAGAATGTTGGAGAAAATAAGACTAATAGAGAAAACACTTCAAGTCGTCCAAATAACATCGCAATAATTAACAACCACTTCCCTGAATCAGAAACATCAGCAAAAGTACCGGCCACTGTACCCAATCCTGGACCTAAATTGTTTAGTGTTGCAGCGGTAGCAGAAAACGCCGTTAAATTATCCATACCTGTGGCTATCAAGCCGATCATAATGACCACAAATATCATCGCATAAGCAGAAAAGAACCCCCACACAGCTTCTACAACTCGCTCAGGCATAAGTCTATCCCCTAACTTTACAGAATATACCGCTTTGGGATGTATCAACCTTTCAACTTCTCGTTTACCTTGCAGGTATAAAAGGAAAACGCGAATGACTTTTAATCCTCCACCCGTTGAGCCAGCACAGCCACCGATGAAACTGGAAAAAATTAATAATATAGGTAGGAATACCGGCCAGCTGGTAAAATCAGTGGTCACAAACCCAGCCGTGGTACTAATAGATACGGCTTGGAATATTGCCTGATTAAAAGCGGTTTCAGCGGTGCCAAATATCTGGTGGTTTACCAAAACCAAAAAACACACCAGAATCAATACGAACTGAATAAAAAAGAAGGCCTTAAATTCTGGATCATAAATATATCCTCGCAACGAACGTCCGCTGGCAGCAGCGTAGTGCAAGGCGAAATTTAATGCGGCTATCCATAAAAAAACCACACAGATAAGATTAATTACAGGACTGTTAAAATGGCCTAAACTTGCGTCGTAAGTAGAGAATCCGCCGATGGCGATAGTCGAAAATGAGTGACAAATGGCGTCAAACCAATCCATACCAGCAACCCAATAGGCGATTGAACAAGCTACGGTAAGAGCAAGGTAGATGTACCACAAGTGTTTTGCAGTATCTGCAATCCGAGGTGTCATTTTAGAATCTTTAACTGGGCCAGGAGTCTCAGCACGATAAAGCTGCATGCCCCCTACCCCTAGAATGGGCAGGATAGCTACGGCAAGTACAATAATTCCCATACCGCCTAACCATTGTAGTTGTTGACGATAAAACTGAACAGATTTTGGTAGGTATTCGATCCCTTCAATTACGGTAGCGCCCGTTGTCGTTAAAGCCGAAAAAGACTCGAAAAACGCATCTGTAACCGTCATTCTGGGTTGATCGAGCAACAGAAATGGAAAGGCACCAAAACTGGCCAACACCACCCAAAACAAAACGACAATTAAAAACCCTTCTTTTGCACGTAAGTCATTTCGGTGACGTCTATTGGGATACCAAATTGCTAAGCCAGTGAATAAGATTAAAAAGAATGCAAGTATGAATGGCAGCCCACTGCCATCTTCAAAAATCAATGAGATTGTTGCAGGAAACAACATTGTTGAGCTGAACAATGCGACCAATAACCCCAGAATACGAATGATAGTGCGGTATTGCATCATTGCGTATTCGGCCTATTTTGAGGCCACTGGTCGCACCGGTAATTTGGATTCATATTTGTTGTATCTCTAACAAGACCGAGCCTTGTATATTTAATGTTTGGTTATTTATGCAATTATCATCTGCAAGCTTACAAATCTAAAGTACTAATTGTAATTAATCTAGGTTTAAAATGTTGTTTTTGTTGAGCTTGCGACCTTGGGCTGAGGTAAAACTGCCCTTTTGAGAGCATTTTAACTAATAGTTAAAATCTGACGACCAACATTTTTGATAGATCTCCGCCCCTACCAAGCATGCAAAATGTAGATTCATTGACAGGTAAGCAGCGCTAAAACCGAAAGTTTGTAAGCGCTAACATACGAGTTATGTTTTTTAATTATTTTTACTGTACAAGGAACTTGAAATTGATAAATCGCTAGACGCTAGCCCTTTGTTTTTGTGGCTTATGCAAATGTGTATTTTAACCCTCAAGTTTTGATTCAAAAATAGTTTAAGCCAGAACCTTCCCTATTGTTTTTTATGTGGTACATTACCGCCCTGCTCGATTTTCAGCTAATCAGAATCTGTCGATTTGCCGCGATAAATGGAACTTATTAGAGCAGTCCAGTTTTACAATCTTAATTGTTTTTAAGCTGTAAGAACTGCTAGATCAAGTTGGGACGACAAACCAGCCCATGCTAGAAACAACAATCTAGAATAAGCTATTTACAATAAAGCTCTCTAGAATAAAAAAGTTATCCACAAGATAATAAAAAAAATATGTTAAAGGATATTCTTTCTCCTTAATAACGAAAAGTACAGCCGATAAGGCTTTGAACACATTGAAAAGATTTATTTTTGATGCATTTAACCGTGCTTGATACTTTTTATCTACAAAGTTATCCACAACTTTGGTGGTAGATGCTAAAGCCTTTATGTGGCATTCTGACGCCTTTTCCAGCTTAATCAATATGGATCTCTTCTATGGCATCGGTTCCAAACAATCCTTTTATCCTTGTAGATGGCTCATCTTATCTTTTTAGAGCGTTCCACGGCATGCCGCCGTTAACCAATTCGAAGGGTCAAGATACGGGTGCAATCTACGGCGTAGTTAATATGTTACGCAGCCTTATACAGCAATATTCACCTACGCATATGGCTGTCATTTTTGATGCTAAAGGGAAAACCTTTAGAGATGATATTTATCCTGAATATAAAGCCAACCGCCCGCCCATGCCTGATGAATTGAGAAGTCAGATTGCACCTTTACATGCCATCATTAAAGCAATGGGGTTACCTTTGATTGTTGAAGATGGGGTTGAAGCCGACGATGTAATTGGCACCTTAGCGCAACAAGCCACTGAACAAGGCATCCCTACCCTGATCAGCACCGGCGATAAAGATATGGCTCAACTGGTTAATGAACACGTTATGTTAATTAACACCATGAACAACCACATCATGGATAAAGACGGTGTAATCGAAAAATTTGGCATACCTGCCAATTTAATAATCGACTTTTTGGCGCTCAAAGGCGACAAAGTGGATAATATTCCAGGTGTTCCAGGGGTTGGCGATAAAAGCGCTTTAGGCTTGCTACAAGGTATTGGCAGCATTGATGAAATCTATAAAAATTTAGATAAGATTGCAGAGCTTGAGTTTAGAGGCGCTAAGAAAATGGCCGACAAGATGCGTGAATTTGAAACTCAAGCACGACTTTCTTATGAACTTGCCACCATTAAACTTGATGTGAAGCTCGAATTTGGACCGACTGAACTCAGCCCCACACCACCGGCACATGAAGAGTTAGTGGAGCTGTTTAAGGAATACGAGTTTAAACGTTGGTTAGCCGAAGCAACTGACGGCCGCAGTATACTGAATTCAGCGAATAAATCTGCCAGTGCCACGGCGAAAGTAGATGAAACAGACGTTAATACTCCTCCAAAAGTTGAAGAAACAGCTTACACCACAATATTAACCGAAGCCGAATTAGAGGATTGGCTAAGCCGTTTAGAACAAGCTGAATTGTATGCCTTTGATACCGAAACAACGAGCCTAAATTATATGGAGGCAGAATTAGTTGGTATGTCATTTTCGGTAAAGGCAGGCGAAGCTGCATACCTGCCTTTAGCCCATGACTATTTGGATGCACCTGAACAACTAGACCGCGCAATGGTATTAGAAAAATTCAAACCTTTGCTGGAAAGTGAATCCCATAAAAAAGTCGGACAACACCTGAAGTACGACAAAAATGTATTAGCGAATTACAATATTGTACTTCGCGGAATTGAATTCGATACCATGCTTGAATCCTACGTCCTCAATAGCGTGGCCACACGCCACGACATGGATAGCCTATCGAAGTATTACTTACAACATAACGCAATTAGTTTCGAAGAAATTGCAGGTAAAGGCGCTAAACAATTAACCTTTAATCAAATACCGCTAGAAAAAGCTTCCCCTTATGCCGCTGAAGACGCAGATGTTACTTTACGCTTGCACCAAGAGTTGTGGCCAAAGCTGTGTGAACACGAATCACTAAAACACGTATTACTCGACATTGAAGTCCCGCTGGCATCGGTGTTAGCTAAAATGGAACAAAGAGGCGTGTTAATTGATAGTCAAACCTTATTGCAACAGAGTCAAAACTTAGCTTCTCGTATTATGCAATTGGAAAAAGAAGTTCATGAAATGGCTGGCGAAGAGTTTAATCTTGGTTCAACCAAACAATTGCAGGAAATTTTATTTAATAAGCTAGATTTGCCGGTCTTGAAAAAGACCCCAAAAGGCGCACCATCTACTGCTGAGGAAGTACTTCAAGAACTCGCTTTAAACTATCCTTTGCCGAAACTTTTGATGGAATTTAGAGGGCTAACCAAACTAAAGAATACCTATACAGATAAACTACCTAAGATGATAAACCCTAGAACAGGTAGAGTGCACACTAGTTATCATCAGGCGATTGCAGCCACAGGACGTTTATCATCCACCGAGCCAAATCTACAAAATATCCCAATCAGAACCGAAGAAGGCAGAAAAGTTAGGCAGGCCTTTGTCGCGCGAAAAGGTTATAAAATTGTCGCAGCCGATTATTCTCAAATTGAATTAAGAATAATGGCGCATCTGTCAGAAGATAAAGGGCTTTTGGACGCTTTTTCTTCCGGTAAAGATGTGCATAAGGCCACGGCTGCTGAGGTATTTGGAGTCGCTCTAGAAAATGTTACTACAGAGCAAAGACGCAGTGCTAAGGCGATTAACTTTGGGTTAATTTATGGGATGTCTGCGTTCGGTTTAGCCAGACAATTAAATATTCCAAGGCAAGATGCACAAAAGTACATGAATTTGTACTTTGAGCGATACCCTGGCGTATTAAAATATATGGAACAGACCCGAGTAGCTGCAAAAGAAGACGGTTTCGTTTCTACAGTGTTCGGTCGACGTTTATACCTTCCAGATATCAACGCAAGTAATGGCATGAGACGACAAGGCGCTGAACGAGCTGCGATTAATGCACCTATGCAAGGAACCGCGGCCGATATTATTAAAATGGCCATGTTGAAGGTAGATGATTGGATCGAGAGCCTGAAAAATGACGATGTGCAAATGATCATGCAGGTACACGATGAACTTGTTTTTGAAATAAAAGAACAAAACATAAAAGAAAACACACAATCCATAATAACCTTGATGGAGAACGCCTGTGACCTATCAGTACCTTTAATAGTAGAGGCTGGAGAGGGTGAGAATTGGGATGAAGCGCATTAATAAAGTGCTTAAATCTAATCTAAACCCGATTATTTCTGTAATAATATTACAAAAATATTTGATTTTTTCAATTCCATAGCTAGAATGAGCTTTGTAGGGTACAGAGGTTAACTTATTAAGTTAGATATACCTTTGCTTTCGACCCCAGCAATTTGCTGGGGTTTTTTTATGCCTTTTAGAACCTTCCCAGCCTAACACTATCAGCTATAACTAAGACCTTTTTAATTCGCTATTAAACGCCTGCACATCAAATGCTGAATAGATTCGCAGCCATCAAATAATCAAGATGAGAGTAGTTTGAATTTATTAGTTTTCGAAAACTCGAATTTGAAATTATCAATAAAACAGGAATTTTTTTACAAAGCGGTGAACTTTATTGAAATGAGCTACTCTGAATATACGGTTTTTATGTGTTTTCTCTCTATCCTGTGCCCCTTCTTTTGAAGGGGCTTTTTTTTATCTAAAAAGTAAATTAACCCTCGATAGGTTTTTCTTTATCAGCAAAACCCAGCCATTCATCTAACACTCTTTCAACGTTGTCCAGTCCTAGACCATTTAATGAAGAGAAAACATGAACTGTAACGTCACCACAAAACGCCATAGACGCTTCTCTTGCCATTAATAGTTGTGCTTTACGTTTTCCCGCCTTTAGCTTGTCAGCCTTTGTTAACAACGCTAATACAGGCAAGTTGCGCTCCACTGCCCAGTAAATCAATTGTTGATCTAAATCTTTGAAAGGATGACGGATGTCCATTAACACCACTAAGCCAGCAAGACTTTTGCGTACTTGTAAATATTCACCTAGGGCTTTTTGCCATTTAAGTTTCATATCCAAAGGTACTTTGGCATAACCATAACCAGGCAAATCTACTAATCTTCGCCCTTCTTCAATCTCAAATACATTGATTAACTGTGTTCGGCCTGGTGTTTTACTCGTTCTTGCTAAACTTTTTTGACGGGTAAGACGATTTAGGGCACTGGATTTTCCCGCGTTTGAACGACCGGCAAAAGCGACTTCGTTGCCCTCGTCTTGTTCAAGATGATTGATATCTGGGGCACTGGTAACAAACTTGGCGTGACTGTAATGACTCACTCGAACTCTCTTTAAAAACGGTAATTAGGGGTAAATTTCTGGCATAGTATACCATTTAACTGCATTTATTAGCGTAAAACACTGAAATATCCACACAATTGTTCGGGAAATGATTTTATCGCGCCATTAAATGTGTAAAATACTGATATTCTATTAACCAATGCATAAGATGTTTTGAGAGTCACTATGAAAAAATTGGGTTTGTTGGTGTGTTTGACCGTAGGTTTTTCTGCTTCAGTATTTGCCAAAGGCGACGCACAAGCGGGTGAAGGGTTAGTTACAAGCAAAGGCTGTGTTGCCTGTCATGGTGCAGATGGAAATAGCCCTCTGGATATTTATCCGTCCATAGCCGGCCAACACGCTGAATACATTGCAAAGCAGCTAAAAGAATTAAAGCTAGGTGGTGAAACAGCAGGTGCAGAGGGACGTTACGATCCGGTCATGAGTTCACAAGCAGCATTGTTGAACGAGCAAGAAATGCTAGATTTAGCAGCATACTTCGCTACCCAGGAAGCAAAACCTGGTACTACTCCAGAAGACGTAGTGGAAAAAGGCGGTGAATTGTATCGCGGTGGCGACCTAGAGCGAGGCATCACAGCTTGTATTGCCTGTCATGGACCTAGAGGTAATGGCTTAGGCTTAGCTGGATTCCCAGATATTAGCGGCCAAAAAGCAGCTTATTTGAAGTCTCAGTTAGAGAAGTTTAAAGCAGGCTCTCGTGCTAATGACTTAAATGGAATGATGCGAGATATTGCAGCCAAGCTAACTGATGAAGACATTGAAACTCTTTCTCAGTATTTAGGCGGACTACACTAAGTTTTTTACTTAGCAACAAATAATTTCGACAAAAAAGTGAACCTTTTTAGACTAAAAGGTTCACTTTTTTTGTTAATAGATGTAAATAAGTTGTAAATTTTATTTTTTGCTGTATTCTTTGCGCAAATAAAAAGAAGGATTAACAAACCTTATAAGGTTTGTCAGGGAAGTTAGAACAGCTAATAATAATAACAATCCGCTGTTCATTGAGGTTCCATTTTGGAAATTATGGATTAACTATAAAGCGTCAGGAAGACCCAAAACAATATAACAACTTCGTTAGCAATAATAAAAAGTGAAGTGCAAGACAAGGAAAGCAATACAGGTTTAGGATGAACACGTAACGGGAGAAGTGTCATAAGACACTCTATATTTAAAAGGTAACAGGTTCCTGTTACCTTTTTTCTTATCTGCGTCTTTATAACGTCAAATTAAGTCAATCGATTCAACCAATTCAGCAAGCATATTAAATCTGTATATGTAGGTTTAAAATGCGCTAAAATGAAGAATCGACTTAATATGGCAATCAATTATGGCTAGAGTAAAAAAATCACGTAAAGTTGGACGCATTGGTGTCCCTAAAGAAAGTTGGGCGCCAAGAAAGCCCAAAGATCCAACCAACACTAAACCTAAAAAGCATAAAGGCAATCCCTCGGGAAGTCGTCATAGCGCCGTGGAACTTAACCAGCAGGCGCCGAATCAATCGAAGCAAAACGATCCTCGCATCGGCAGTAAAAAGCCTATTCAACTAATTGTAGAGCCGAAGGAATTCAAATCTAAACCTAAACCAAGTAAACCGAAATATTTCTCCCCCGCTCAAGAGCTAGCAGAACTGGAAGATAATGAACGTTTGAATAATTTGCTAGACAACATGGATAGTGGAATAGCATTGAATGCTGACGATAAACGTTATGTCGAACGAAAACTCGCCAGACATAGAGAATTATGTGAACTGCTAGGTATAGATGTAGAACCTGAAGCAAAAGATAAGCAAGTTGAAGGTAAAGAAGACGATCCTTTTGCACGCTTTGAGTCTATTAACATAGATGAATTTAAATAGGAGATAAGGTTTTGTCGGTTTTAGAGTATACGCTGGTTGCGTTAGCACTTTTGATCATTGGGTCTCTCGCGTTTTATGCAGGCAAATTACTGTTTCAATTAAAACGACAGAAACAAGCCCAACAAAAAGCTAGACAAGATCGTGTCGTTAGAATTATGGAAAGTGTTCACACCATTGCCTTAGCAGTAGAACAGCAGCAATGTAACTTATCTGAAGGTGCGATTAGATTGGTCAACTTGTTAGACAGTGTACCTGTGGCGTCACCACCAAATTGCCAACGGGACTATCCCAATCTGTATAATTTGTTTTTGGCAGTTAGGGAGTTGCCTACGCACCAACAGCGCAAAGCTTTGGCACCTGAAGTAAGAGCGCAGCAAGACCAAAATAGAGAAGAACAAGAGGCCAAATTGGAGTCTGCTATTTTAAAAGAAATGGTGATGATAAGGTCACTTAGTTTTAATTAGTTTAGGCCTGTTTATAGCAGTGGCAATCTGTAGTGTGGTCATTGACTAGACCTACCGCCTGCATAAACGCATAACAAATCGTCGTACCAACAAAGCTAAAGCCCTTTTTCTTAAGGGCTTTAGACATTTCCTCAGATTCTGGTGTAGAGGTTGGCACTTCACTGGCGCTAACCCAATGATTTGTTATCACCTTATTGCCGACAAAACTCCAAATAAACTGATCGAATTCAATCCCCTCCTCTTGCATTTTTAAATATGCTTTTGCGTTGTTAATGATAGATTTAATTTTTAAACGATTTCTGACTATGCCTTTGTCTAACATTAAACGTTCGATATCTTGGTCATCAAATAGTACGATTTTTGTTGGTTCAAAATTGTGGAATGCAGCTTCATAGTTTTGTTGTTTTTTTAGAATCGTAATCCAGCTTAGTCCCGCTTGTTGACCATCTAGACACAATTTAGCAAACAAATCGATAGGGTCCCTGACCGGCCTACCCCAGACCTTGTCATGATATTCTTGATAAATTGGATCTTTGCCCACCCAACTACAGCGATTAGTATCCACATTCTTTCCTTATTTCACGCAAAATTCCCAACAACTTGGGCTTAACTTGCATGTTTATTACAAAATTCGATGAATTAGCCTACATTCAAAGCAAGACAAAAGGTATACTTGCGGGCATTTTTTTAGTAACCGATAATGTAGTGATTGTACATGCAAAAGTTTGATATTAAGACGTTTCAGGGCCTTATCCTCGCATTGCAGGATTTTTGGGCTCGTCAAGGCTGCGTAATTATCCAGCCATTAGATATGGAAGTGGGTGCAGGTACCTTCCATCCAATGACATTTTTAAGATCCTTAGGGCCCGAGCCGATAAGCAGCGCTTATGTGCAACCTTGTCGTCGTCCTACAGATGGACGCTACGGTGAAAACCCAAATCGTCTACAACATTATTACCAGTTCCAGGTAATGCTTAAACCTTCACCTGATAATATTCAAGAGCTTTACCTAGATTCACTTAGAGAGTTAGGTTTTGATCCATTAGTGCACGACATACGCTTTGTTGAAGACAACTGGGAGTCCCCCACTTTGGGCGCTTGGGGTCTTGGTTGGGAAATTTGGTTAAACGGAATGGAAGTCACTCAGTTTACTTACTTCCAGCAAGTAGGCGGATTGGAATGCGCCCCTGTCACTGGCGAGATTACCTACGGCTTAGAGCGTTTAGCAATGTACATCCAAGGTGTCGACAGTATCTATGATTTGACCTGGACTGACGGCCCAATGGGTAAAGTAACTTATGGCGACGTTTTTCATCAAAATGAAGTTGAACAGTCTGCTTATAATTTTGAACATGCAGATGTTAAAGCCTTGTTTGGAACCTTTGATCAATGCGAAAAAGATAGCCAACGACTAATTGAAGCAGGACTTCCACTTCCAGCTTACGAGCAAGTAATGAAAGCATCTCACGCATTTAATATGTTAGACGCACGTCACGCAATATCGGTAACAGAACGCCAACGTTACATACTAAGAGTGCGCACTCTGGCAAAAGCAGTAGCAGAAGCCTACTACCAAAGTCGTGAAAAACTCGGGTTTCCCATGTGTAAAGATGACGCAAAACAGGGAGGCAAAGGTGATGCGTAAAGAAAATTTGTTAGTTGAATTAGGAACAGAAGAACTTCCACCAAAAGCACTGAAGAACTTAGCGCAAGCGTTTGCAGATAATATTAAATTAGGTTTTGAAGCAACAGATTTAGAATTTGATGCTATCGAAAGCTTTGCCACGCCGCGACGCCTAGCGGTCAGAGTCATAGCATTGGCCGAGAAGCAACTTGACAAGCAAGTCGAAAAACGTGGTCCTGCAGTCACAGCCGCATTCGATGCACAAGGCAATCCTACAAAGGCAGCAGAAGGCTGGGCTCGTTCAAATGGTATTAGTGTTGACCAAGCACAGCGACTCAAGACCGATAAGGGTGAATGGCTCTTACATGTTGCCAATGTAGCCGGACAGACGTTAACGACCTTATTGGAAGAAATCGTTGAAAGCGCATTAAAGAAATTACCTATCCCTAAAGCAATGCGTTGGGGTAATAAAGGAATTCAATTTATACGCCCTGTACACACGCTCTGTATGCTTTACGGAGAAAGTATAGTTGCGGGCTCAGTATTAGGTTTAACGTCAACCAGAACGGTTAACGGCCACAGATTCCATGGTGAAACCAGCTTCGAGCTAGCCCATGCTGACGATTACCAAAGCCAGCTTAAAAATCATTATGTAATTGCTGACTATCAAGCCCGCCAAGATATCATCAAACAACAGCTTCAAGACGCTGCAGCTCAAGAAAACGGTGTAGTTGAACTTGAACAAGAGTTGTTGGATGAAGTAACGGCATTGGTTGAATGGCCCGTAGTATTAGTTGCTAATTTTGAGGACGAATTTTTACAAGTACCAAAAGAAGCCCTAATTTATACAATGAAAGGCGACCAAAAGTACTTCCCGATGTTAGATACTAATGGCGAGCTTAAATCTCGATTTTTATTCGTAACCAATATCGAAAGTAAAGATCCCGCTCAGGTTATTCACGGCAATGAAAAAGTAATTCGTCCCCGTTTAGCGGATGCCCGATTCTTCTTTGAAACTGATAAAAAGCGCACATTGGAAAGTCGTCTAGATAGTTTAGAAACAGTTTTGTTCCAAAAACAATTAGGTACCTTAGCGGATAAGTCTCGCAGAATTTCTAAATTAGCCGCAAAAATATCCAAACATATCGGTGCCGATGAAGCCCAGGCAGCTAGAGCTGGATTATTATCAAAAACTGATTTAATGACAGAAATGGTAATGGAATTTCCAGATGTTCAAGGCATCATGGGAATGCATTATGCGAATCACGATGGCGAAGATGCAGTTGTTGCAAATGCATTAAACGAACAATACATGCCTCGTTTCTCTGGTGATGCCCTACCCCAATCTAACGTGAGCTGTGCCGTTGCACTTGCCGATAAGCTAGATACTTTAGTAGGTATATTCGGTATTGGACAATTACCTAAAGGTGACAAAGACCCCTTTGCACTTAGACGCGCAGCAATAGGTATATTGAGAATAGCTGTTGAACTGAAACTACCAGTAGATTTGACCGTGTTAGTGAGCGATGCATACCAACTATTGCAAGACAAAATAAATAACAACGACACTGAAGAACAAGTTGTTGACTTTATTTTAGGTAGATTTAGAACCTGGTATCAGGAACAAGGCATTGAAGTTGATGTCATACAAGCAGTACTTTCTCGACGACCTACAGCACCTGCGGATTTCGATGCGCGTATCCATGGTGTTAAACAGTTTAAGTTACTACCCTCAGCTCAAGCCTTAGCTGCAGCAAACAAACGTGTAGCTAACATATTAGATAAGAATAATGTATCTGATGAATATAAGCTGGATGCTAGCCTATTGGTAGAGTCTGAAGAGAAACATTTAGCCGATGAGATATATCGCATTCAAGAAGAAGTAGCGCCATTGTTAGCAAAAGCCGATTATGAAGCTGTGTTGCAAGTTCTTTCGCAACTGGCAAGCAGTATCGATGCATTCTTTGATAATGTAATGGTAATGGCCGATGATCAGTCTGTTAAGAATAATCGCCTCGCACTTCTACTGCAATTACGTCAGTTGTTCCTTAAGTGTGCCGACATATCATTATTAAGATACGAATAAAACGAAGTTGAGGTTTAAATACAAGAATATGAAAAATAGAATCGCTTTGATTTTTCTAGTCAGCACCTTTGTTTCCGGCTGCTCAACGACCTTTGTTGAGCAGATAATGGAAAAAGACTACCAAAGCTTCTATCTACGAGGAGTCTTTACTTGGTGGGAAGCTGATGAGAATTATCGAATTAAGAAAGTAAACGGTAATCTGTATAAGGCAACCGTGAAGCTCATCGCAGATGGTCAGCCCTATGATTTTAAATTTGCAGACGAAAATTATACCCCTGGATATGACTGTGGCAGCCCTTCCGGCTCTGCTGGAAAAGTACTAACTGTGGGTAAAGCAGCAAAGTCGTCCTGTGAAAATCCTGGCGGTAATTTTCAATTTACTCCAGATGAAACAGGCGCATATGACTTTTTTATCGATTTTACCAGTGAACAATCACCGGTTGTTTATATTGAAAAATCCTAAATATTAGTTAACTCTTGCATACTCACCTCTTAGGGGAAACCTAGGAGGTGAGACGCTACAACCTCCATAGAAAGTCTTAATATCCCCTCTATCATCCCGTTAAATCAGAACAAAATAGATGTTCCATATCTATTCAGTAGTCGCTCTTTTACTCCATACATTAAAATCAACGCTAACGTCTGCTCTTTTTGATCTATTATTGCGCGGTTAAAATTGATATTTTTAAATTAAATCAATAATTTAGAGCCAAAAAAAACGCTGAAAACAGAAGTTCTCAGCGTTATTAATTTAACAAGTTGTCAGGTCCTACAAGTTAAAGCTTGCAGACTATTGGACTAAACGTCTAGGTTAGCCACTCTCAAGGCGTTTTCTTCGATGAAGTTACGTCTAGGTTCAACTTGGTCACCCATCAAGGTAGTGAACAATAGGTCAGCACCAATAGCGTCTTCTATGGTTACTTGAAGCATTCTACGATTAGCAGGGTCCATTGTAGTTTCCCACAACTGACTAGGGTTCATTTCGCCTAATCCTTTATATCGTTGGATATACTGACCACGTTTAGATTCGGCCATTAACCATTCCAATGCACTTACAAAATCGGTGACAGGTTTGGTTTTTTCGCCGCGTTTAACATAAGCGCCTTCTTCCATAATGCCATTGATTGCTGCATTTAGTTCTTTGATTTTGGTGTATTCAGTTGAATCAACAAAATCATGGTCAAATTTATATTCAGTATCAATACCGTGCTGACGCAAAATAATTGATATGTAATGACTGCTGCGCTCTACATCATCTTTAACTTCAAAACTGTAAGTTGCACCATCAGATTCATCATCAGTTAGTGAAGCAATATAAGTTTTACCAAAAGCTTCTAGCTTAGCTGGATCAGATAAATCAGAAACATTCAAAATATCACTGTAAATTAATTGGTTAACAAGAACCTTCGGATATAACCTACTAATTCGATTAATCATTTTCACAGCAAGGTGATACTGCTTAACCAAGTTTTCTAAGGCAACACCTGAAATGCCAGGTGCTTCAGAATTAACATGGATAGAAGCGTCATCTAATGCAATTGAAGTTAAGTAATTAGTTAATGCATCGTCATCTTTAAGGTATTGTTCTTGTTTACCCTTTTTAGCTTTGTAAAGCGGCGGTTGTGCAATATAGATATAACCACGCTCAAGAATTTCAGGCATTTGACGGTAGAAAAAGGTAAGAAGCAAAGTACGAATATGGCTTCCGTCGACGTCAGCATCTGTCATGATAATGATTTTATGATAACGCAACTTTTCAGGGTCGTACTCATCTCTACCAATACCACAGCCTAATGCAGTAATTAGCGTCGCTACCTCTTGAGAAGAAAGCATTTTATCAAAACGTGCCTTCTCAACATTAAGAATTTTACCTTTCAATGGAAGTATTGCTTGGTTCTTACGGTTACGCCCTTGCTTTGCAGAGCCTCCCGCAGAGTCCCCTTCCACTATATATAGTTCAGAGTTAGCAGGATCTTTTTCCTGACAATCCGCAAGCTTTCCAGGTAAACCTGCTAAGTCCAACGCACCTTTACGGCGAGTCATTTCTCTCGCTTTTCGAGCGGCTTCTCGAGCACGAGCTGCATCAATAATTTTACCAATGATGATTTTACTTTCAGTCGGATTCTCTAAAAGGAAATCAGTTAAGGCTTCACCCATTGCAGTTTCAACAGCAGGTTTTACTTCAGAAGAAACCAATTTATCTTTGGTCTGTGAAGAAAACTTAGGATCAGGTACTTTTACTGAAATAACAGCAGTTAGCCCTTCTCTTGCATCATCACCACTTGCGTTCGTTTTAGCCTTTTTATTCAGGCCTTCTTTTTCCATGTAGTTATTTAATGTACGCGTTAGCGCTGCACGGAATCCAGCGAGGTGACTACCACCATCACGTTGGGGAATATTATTGGTAAAGCAAAATACATTTTCGTTAAAGCTATCATTCCATTGCATCGCAACTTCTACTGATATGCCATCATCCCTTTCAGTTGTGAAATTGAAAATCTTTGAATGGACGGCTGTTTTAGCTCTATTAAGGTATTCAACAAATGCCAAAATACCACCTTCATATTTAAAGTGGTCTTTTTTACCATCTCTATCATCAGATAAAACAATGGAAACACCAGAGTTAAGGAAACTTAATTCTCTTAATCTTTTCGCCAAAATATCGTAGTGATATTCAACATTAGTAAAGGTATCTTCGCTAGGCCAGAAACGTATTGTGGTTCCAGTAGTGTCAGATTCACCAACCGCTTTTAGCGGTTCTTGAGGAACACCATGAACGTATTCTTGTTCGAATACTTTACCCATGCGACGGATTTTCATGGTCAGTCTTTTTGATAATGCATTTACAACAGAAATACCAACACCGTGCAATCCACCGGATACCTTATAGGAATTGTCATCGAACTTACCACCGGCGTGAAGTACTGTCATAATAACTTCAGCTGCAGAGACACCCTCTTCCTCATGTATCTCTGTAGGAATACCACGACCATCATCTGATACAGAAATAGAACCATCAGTGTGAATTTTTACGTTAATTTCCGAACAGTGACCAGCCAAAGCTTCATCGATGGAGTTATCAACCACCTCAAAAACCATGTGGTGAAGTCCGGTACCATCGTCTGTATCACCAATATACATACCCGGTCTTTTTCTTACTGCATCTAGTCCTTTAAGTACTTTAATACTCGAGGAATCGTAGTTATTCTCTTCTGCCATTTGATTAGTTCTCCTCTCTCATATGGCCATGTTCCACGTGAAACATTTTCTTGTTTTTGTATTTCTCTATAAACAGCAATTGAGATTTTTCGATTGCTGTAATAAAAAGCTGTGTTTCGTTTTCTAACAGTTTATCAATAAAAGATTCTCGTTTAGTCTCGTCCAGTTCAGCACCAACATCATCTAATAGAAATACACAGGACTTTTTCGTTTTACCGCTTAAGTGCTGTATTTGAGCAAGTTGTAATGCTGCCACCAACATTCGCAATTGACCACGAGATAAGGTCTCTGAAACTTCAACACCATTGCATTTAAGTTTCAGATCAGCCTTGTGTGGACCAACGCTTAAATAACCATTACGACAATCTTTTTCAAATTTTCTTTTAATAGACTCTTCAAGTGAAGCGTCTTTTTCCCAACCCCTATGATACGAGATTTCTACCGAAAACTCAGGTAGAAATTGCATTAAATTGCTATTTATATGCTCCAAAATGCTATCTAGGTAGCCTTTTCTCAATTCTGTAAGGTGGTTTCCTACCTTTATGATTTGTTTGTCCCAGAATTGCATCTGAGTGCTATTTTCGTTGTTACTATTTAAGCCGATTTTACGTAGTAGCGCGTTCTTCTGTTTTACTAGTTTTTGGTAGTCTTGAGAGGTCTGAATGAATGAAGGTTCCACGTGGAACAATCCCCAATCTAAAAACCGACGTCTTAGTGACGGACTACCTATTATTAAATCTGAACTTTGTGGTGTGAATATCTGAATAGGAACATGACTAACAAGCTCAGACATTTTATTCGACTTGTTACCATTTACACTGACCAACAGGGAGTCATCATTTTTACGAGACATACCGAGTTTTAGAGAATGATTAGAATCAGATACAACACAAAAAACACTGAATTCAGTCGAATCATATTGAATCACGTTTTTGTGTTTAAGGGTTCTGAATGACCGTCCAAAACCCAAGTAGTGGAGAGCCTCTAAAAAAGAAGACTTTCCACTACCGTTTTGACCAAATATAAAATTCAACGAAGAAGAAGGTGAAATGTCAACATTTTGCAGATTTCTAAAATGTTGGATCTGGACTTTGTCCAGCTTCATATGCCGATGTTTCCTAAACTACAATTACAGTCTCATCGGCATAATAACGTAAAGAGCTGAATCATCAGCAGCATCTTCAATCAGTGCACTACTATTAGAATCGGCTAGCGTTATCTTAACGTTTTCAGAACCCAACGAATTAAACACATCAATTAAATAAGCAACATTAAAACCTATTTCTAACTCCCCTTCACCTTCGTAAGAAACATCTACAATTTCTTCGGCTTCTTCTTGCTCTGGGTTGTTAGCTGTAATTTTAAGTTCGTTTTTAGAAAGGTTTAAGCGTACACCTCTGAACTTTTCATTAGATAGAATAGAAGCTCGAGAGAAAGCATTTTTAAGAATATCTTTGCTGGCCTCGATGATCTTATCACCATCTTTGGGAAGCACTCTGCGATAGTCTGGGAAACGACCATCTACCAACTTACTGGTAAAGATAAAGTCAGTAGAAAAAATTCGAATGTGATTTGAACCCAACTGTACTTTCACAAGGTTATCATCAGCTTCAATAAGTCGACTTATTTCCAATACACCTTTACGAGGAATAATAACTTGTCTACTTGGCAAAGGAGCTGCTGTATATTTCAATCGACATAACGCTAGTCTGTGACCGTCAGTTGCAACAGTTCGAATAATATCTTCTTCGGTTTCAAGGCTCATCCCGTTAAGGTAATAACGAACATCTTGCTGTGCCATTGAGAACTGAGTACTTTCAATCAAATGTTTAAGATTAGCTTGAGAAATTTCAAATTCAGTTTCCCCTTCCCAATCTTCTAGATTTGGATAGTCACTGGCCGACAAAGTAGATAACGAATATCGACTTCTACCTGAGCGTATCAGTGCTTTATTACCATCAACTTCGAATTTGATTTCGCTTTCATCGCCTAAACCTCGACATATGTCGAAAAGCTTTTTGGCAGGAACGGTAATTTCGCCCTCTTCAAATTCACCGGTTAAGGTTACGTTAGAGATCAATTCAACCTCTAGATCCGTCCCCGTTAGCCAAAGTGAACTATCACTGACTTTTATTAGTACATTAGATAATATCGGTAAAGTATGTCGTCTCTCTACAGCACCAGAGACTAATTGAAGAGGTTGGAGAAAGTTTTCCCGGCTGATGGTGAATTTCATTTATAAACTCATTTTTTATTTTAAGAAGATAGTGTTCGAATAAGATTCTGATAGTCTTCTTTTATATCATGACTTTCATCTCTTAGCTGTACTATTTTTCTGCATGCATGCAAAACCGTAGTATGGTCCCTTCCGCCAAATGCGTCACCAATTTCTGGAAGGCTATGATTGGTTAATTCCTTTGCCAAAGCCATCGCCACTTGGCGTGGTCTTGCTACACTGCGGCTACGTCTTTTTGACAAAATATCAGCAATTTTGATTTTGTAATATTCAGCCACAGTTTTTTGGATATTATCAATGGTAACTAACTTTTCTTGAAGCGCTAACAAATCACGAAGCGCTTCTCTAACAAAATCAATGGTAATTGCACGGCCAGTGAAATTTGCGTTGGCAATTACCCGATTAAGTGCCCCTTCCAATTCCCGTACGTTTGAGCGCAAACGTTTAGCAATGAAAAAAGCCACTTCATCAGGCAGATTAATTTTATTCTCAAGGGCTTTACGATTCAAAATCGCTACTCTTGTTTCAAGTTCTGGCGGTTCTATGGCAATAGTTAAACCCCAACCAAAACGAGATTTTAATCTATCTTCCACCCCATCGATTTCTTTTGGATATCGGTCAGAGGTCAGAATGATTTGTTGATTGCCTTCTAACAACGCATTAAAGGTATGAAAAAATTCTTCTTGTGAGCGTTCTTTATTAGCAAAAAACTGAATGTCATCTATTAACAAAGCATCCACAGATCGGTAGTAACGTTTGAACGATTCAATCGCATTATTCTGCAGCGCTTTTACCATATCCTGAACAAAACGTTCTGAATGCATATAAACCACAGTGGCATTTTTTTTCTTTGCAATAATTCCATTACCTACAGCGTGCAGTAAGTGAGTTTTACCCAACCCGGTCCCGCCATAAATAAATAGCGGGTTATATGCCCCGCCTGGATTATTAGCCACCTGAGTTGCCGCAGCTCTTGCTAACTGATTTGACTTACCTTCAACAAAATTATCGAATTTGTAGGTTACATTAATATTACTTTTATGAGCTTGACTGGAAACACTGGCTTTTTGATTAAAATCTTTATTATCCGGTTTTTGCGTTTCTGAATTTTGGACGTCTACTGGAGGTTGTTGCGCGCTATTGGGTTTCGCCGTATTACTCGCACCATTATTGTTAGGCGCAAAATTACCATTTGAATTGTTATTGTTAGAAGCAAAGTTTGACGTCTGTCTAGCTGTCACTTCCAATAATAGACTTGGCGCTTCTGGACCACAAAATTCTTCCAATAACTGGGTTATACGACTGTGGTACTTATCCCGAACCCAATCAAGCACGAATCGGTTAGGAGCAGACAAAGTTACATAAAGATTATCTTCTGAAACTTTTAGCGGTCTTATCCACATACTAAATTCTTGCGTAGAAAGATCGTGTTGAAGACGATCGAGGCATCTATTCCATAAAGACATTAAAAAAAGTCCGTCACGAGGCGGTTTAAGCCCGTTAAAAGTTAAAATAACTCGATAATTAAAAACACTCGCTGAAGTGAAAATTGTCCAATTATTGTTCTTGTTCATCCCCTTTAGCGTAGGGGGTTGTGAATTATCTCGCATTCCCACTACTAAGTGCAATACTGATTTAGATATAATTTACTAAACCTTAGTCTAATACCATATATCTGTTTGTTTTAGTTGATTATTTTATTATATTATGAAAAATTAAAAAGCTATAACCTTGTATTATTTTGAATTCGTGGTGGATAAAAATAATCTATAAAAATCACCATTTAGAAAAAATCAACTAGCTTTTTGTGGATAACCTCATTTAATTTTATACAGTTATCAACAGTTAATTAATTTATTATAAAAATAAAAGCAAATAATTTAACGATCTCTGCGATCAATGATTGACAACAGGTACAAATATCTCTAGTATTCCGCATCCTTTTTGAGCGCAATGGTTAAACGTCTATTGAAGTTCATTTTGTATTAACCTTTATGTATCGGGACTAGGTCATGAAAAGAACATTTCAACCAAGTAACTTAAAGCGTAAGCGTTCACACGGTTTTCGTGCCCGTATGGCGACAAAGAATGGACGTAAAGTCCTTGCTAATCGTCGTGCTAAAGGCCGTGCTCGTTTATCAGCCTAATTTCTCAAAGTGAGTGAAAATTCGTTTTCTCGGGAGCTAAGACTTTTAACTCCCACTCACTTTGAAAAAGTCTTTCAAAAAGCTATCCCCTCAGTTTCACCTCAACTCACTGTGTTAGGCCGTTTCAATCAGCTAGACCATCCTAGGCTGGGTATTACTATATCCAAAAAACGCGTCAAAAAAGCCCACGATAGAAATCGCATTAAACGTCTTATCAGAGAAAGTTTTCGCGTGCATCAACACCAACTTCCAAACACTGATATAGTTGTAGTTGGAAAAAGTGGCTTAGACACAATGACGAATCAACAAATAACATTGTTGTTAGGAAAATTATGGAAAAAGCTCTCAAACCGTTGCGCGCAATCCCAGTCTGGTTGATACGACAATATCAACTTTGGATTTCTCCTATGCTAGGGCAAAATTGTCGTTTTCACCCGACTTGTTCTCAGTACGGTATAGAAGCTATTTCCAAACATGGGTTTTGGGTAGGAAGTTGGTTGACGATTCGAAGAATTAGTAAATGTCACCCCTTACATCAGGGTGGTATTGACCATGTACCAGAAAATAAGGCGAAAAAACACGAATGAACTTATCATTTGCCTCATTTGCCTATACTATTTCGCCCTGTGAAAAATTAGAAGTAATAAATACGTTCACAAATAGACTACTCTATTTGTGAAAAGCTAAATGCGGTCTTAAAAAATCGCAAAATTGAACACGTAGTTAAAGAGTATTATATGGAATCCCAACGCAGTTTTTTGATAATTGGCCTAGCTTTGGTCAGTTTTCTATTATGGCAAGAATGGCAAAAAGACTATGGTCCTCAGCCCGTTCAACCTACTCAAATAGTTGAACAAGCACCTTTGTCCACACCTAGTTCTGATTTACCGCCCTCTACTATCTCAGACAATAGCGGTGATGTCCCTGAATCAACGATAGTTGAAGATGTAAATCCGGTAGTTACACAATCTAATTCTGTTGTTCATGTTATATCTGACACATTAGATGTATTGATAGATACCCGTGGTGGTGATGTGATTTCCGCTAATCTTCGTAAGTTTCCGGTTACTCAAGGATCTGACGACTCATACAGCTTATTACGCCCTGATGCAGTCACTTTATACATTGCACAAAGCGGATTAGTTGGCAGAGATGCGATTGACACCAAAAAAGGGCGTCCCGCTTATGTAGTTAGCCAACAAGAATTCGTCATGCAAGACAAAGAATTGGTGGTTCCTTTAAAGTGGACCTCTGCTGATGGTGTAGCAATTACAAAACGATTCATATTTACCCCTGGTCATCACGATGTAAAAGTGGAATACGAAGTTGTAAACGGAAGTTCTCAAGTTAAGCAGTACCAACAATACGGCCAATTAAAACAGGCTATTGAGGGCACAGAAAGTAGTATGTTTATGCCGACCTACCGTGGTGGTGCATTCTCTACTCAAGACGACCGTTATTCAAAATTCTCTTTTGATGACATGGAAGATGAAAAACTAAACAAAACAACCGTTGGTGGTTGGGCTGGCATGCTAGAACATTACTTTGTATCGGCTTGGGTTCCACCTCAAGAAGACACAAATCAGTTGTACAGTACTGTGGTTCAGTCTAGATATGCTGCAATTGGCTTTAAAGGCGCACCTGTAGATGTTGCACCAGGTGATTCAACCACCATTACAAGTACACTGTACATGGGTCCTAAAGACCAAGATTCACTTGCCCAAATAGCGCGCGGTTTAGACCTTACTGTTGATTACGGTGTGCTTTGGTGGATTTCACAGCCTTTGTTTGCATTACTGCAATTTATTCAAAGTATTGTTATTAACTGGGGACTAGCCATTGTCATCATTACGATTATTGTTAAAGGGGCTATGTATCCCCTGACTAAGAAACAATATGAGTCTATGGCCAAAATGCGTAACTTAGCGCCTAAGATGGCACAACTAAAAGAACGTTTTGGTGATGACAGACAAAAAATGTCTCAAGCCATGATGGAAATGTATAAGAAAGAGAAAGTGAACCCCATGGGTGGCTGTTTCCCTCTTCTTCTGCAAATGCCTATATTCTTAGCACTATATTGGGTTCTACTAGAGAGTGTTGAATTAAGACACGCTGATTTTATATTTTGGATCACTGACTTATCAGTCAAAGACCCGTATTTTGTATTACCAGTATTAACTGGCTTGAGTATGTACTTATTGCAGAAACTGCAACCTATGACGATTCAAGATCCAATGCAGCAGAAAATCATGCAATGGATGCCAGTAGCTATGAGTTTATTCTTCTTCATATTCCCAGCTGGTCTAGTTTTATATTGGTTAATAAGTAACGTTATTACCTTGGTTCAAGCTAAAATTATTTACTCGTCCATGGAAAAACGTGGATTAAAAGCTAAATAAAAAGTGATTGGCACCAAATAAAAGTGAAAGCCCGCCATTGCGGGCTTTTTTGTCTAAGTTTACAGGTTTACAATATACTCAAAATTAAAACAGGAGTAATAAATGCCCTCTTTTGACATTGTTTCAGAAATTGAAATGAACGAAGTTCGTAACGCAGTTGACAACGCTAATCGTGAACTCAGTACACGCTTTGATTTTCGAGGTGTTGAAGCCTCCATTGAATTCAAAGATGAATCAGTCGTGCTGACTGCTGAAGGCGACTTTCAAATTCAACAACTCACAGATATGCTGCGTAATGCGTGTTCTAAGCGTAACTTAGACACTAATGCCATGGATCCTCAAGATACGGTAAGAAGTGGTAAAACCCACCGTAGCACCATCAAATTCAAACAAGGCATTGAGCAACCCATTGCTAAAAAAATCGTGAAGTTAATTAAAGATAAAAAAATGAAAGTACAAGCCAGCATTCAAGGCGATCAACTTCGTGTAACCGGCAAAAAACGTGATGACTTGCAAGCGGTGATGGCGTTACTTAGGGGCGAAGATATGGGTCAACCGTTGCAATTTAACAACTTTCGCGATTAATCAGGCAATACTATTTTGGAATTACCAACTGACACTATTGTTGCTCAAGCCACAGCCCCAGGTCGTGGCGGCGTAGGCATAGTTAGAGTTTCTGGACCACTAGCGAAAACTGTTGCCTTAGCATTACTAGGTAAAACGTTAACGCCAAGGAAAGCAGAATACTTGGCGTTCTTAGACGAAGACAACCAGACTTTGGACCAAGGTATTGCGTTGTTCTTCGAAAACCCACATTCGTTTACTGGTGAAGACGTACTAGAGCTGCAAGGTCATGGTGGTCAAATCATTTTGGATTTGCTGATTAAGCGAATACTCAAAATACCCAAAATACGTATGGCTCGACCTGGCGAGTTTAGCGAACGCGCATTTTTGAATGATAAGCTCGACCTAGCCCAAGCTGAGGCCATAGCCGATCTAATTGATGCTAGTTCAGTCCAAGCGGCTAAAAGCGCTATGCGTTCGTTACAAGGCGAATTTTCAGCACATATCCACCAGCTGGTGGAAAAAGTGATACATCTAAGAATGTACGTAGAAGCAGCCATCGATTTTCCAGAAGAAGAAATCGATTTTTTAAGTGACGGAAAAGTAGCTAAAGATCTGAACGACATCATTACCCAAATGCAAAACGTCAAACAACAAGCCAAGCAAGGTAGCTTGTTACGTGAAGGTATGCAGGTGGTTATTGCCGGTAAACCTAATGCTGGGAAATCAAGTCTACTCAATGCTCTAGCTGGACGCGATGCCGCCATTGTAACCGATATCGCAGGCACCACTCGAGATGTACTCAAAGAACATATCCATTTAGATGGCATGCCACTGCATATCATTGATACTGCGGGGCTTAGAGAGAGCTCAGACAAAGTAGAGCAAATCGGCATCCAACGAGCTTGGCAGGAAATACAAAAAGCAGACAGAGTTTTATTCATGCTAGATAGCTGTGAAAGCACGGAAAATGATCCGTATAAAATCTGGCCTGAATTTATGCAAAAATTGCCCGCTAATATTGGCCTGACCTTGGTTCGAAATAAGGTCGATTTATCCGGTGAGTCAGTGGGATTTGAACAACACGGTGACACACCAGTCTACCGTCTATCAGCAAGTCTAAATCAAGGTGTTGAAGCCTTAGCTGAACACCTTAAAGAATGTATGGGTTTTGACCAAAGTTCTGAGGGCCAATTCATTGCCAGACGAAGACACTTAGATGCCATAGATCGAGCAGCAGAACACTTAGATATTGGACAACAACAACTGCATGAACATATTGCCGGAGAGATTTTGGCAGAAGAATTGCGTTTAACCCAGCAAGCATTAAATGAGATCACCGGTGAATTCAGTTCAGACGATTTACTCGGACGCATATTTTCTTCATTTTGTATCGGTAAATAAAGGTCAACGACATGGCAAATTATGAAATCATTGTAGGCACTATGTTAGGGGCAAGCGAATATGTTGCCGATGCCTTACAAGAAACATTGGAAGCCAATGGACACAGTGCAAACATTCACTTAGAACCTAATATTGAAGAGATACCCAACGAAGGCAAATGGTTGATTTGTACCAGTACCCATGGGGCTGGTGAATTACCCGATAATATCCAAGCATTCGCCAAGCAAATTAAAAATCACTCATTAGATAATGTACAATTTTTAGTCGTTGGTTTAGGTGATAGCAGTTACGACACCTATTGTTATGGTGCGAAAACAATGCAGGAGTTATTACACAATTCCGGGGCGACACTACTATCCCCCGCTTTTCATATTGATGTACTAAACCACCCAATTCCTGAAGAAGCCGCCGTTGAATGGCTAACGTCTTACTTACAACAAAACTAACTTACTGATTATGAATTCATCGGAACAAGCCGCTCTCACACAAGAACTTAGCAATGATGCTAGAGTGCTGTATTTGCTTGGTCTACGACCTATTGCTGATGAACAAACAGGACTAACCGCACCGTTAAATTACAAGCAGTTAATTGCGCTGTTAAATAGTAAAACCAAAGAATTTACCTTGGGAAGACAAATCAATGGGCTGATTAAAGAGCTCGTTAAACAACAACTGGTAGAAATAGAATCTGACGCCTCTTTAGACAAAAGCTTCAACCAACAACGGGTCCGTTTACCACTACTGAATATTAAACAAGACGACTACCCTAGCCTTCATTTACAATGGAGTGGGATGACGGCAACATGGAAACCACATCAAACTGCCTTTGAAGATTTAGCTTCTTTGGTAGGGATTATTGACAAAGACTACAGCCAACATGAACTGGGTGAATTTATTGCCTATTGGATGGGTCGACCTGAACTACAATTTAGTCAATACCAATGGACCCAGAAATTTGTCTTTCAAATTAAGCAAAGACGGTTAGCAAGTGGCGTTAAAAATGTTCAGAAAGTGGGAAATCAGTGGGTTACTCCTAAAGCAGGTGTTGAAGCTGATGATAACGCTAAACAACTTGTCGCTAAGTATAGTAAGAAATAGCACAGTAAAAAAACAACCATAAAAGAGCAAAAATACGTGGACAGTATCAAACAAAAATTAGATCAATTAGCTAAAGCTTTGGGTAAAACCAATGTTCCTGATACCTATACTGACTACAAAGAGGTGCGAGCGCAATACGAGCGTTTAGCCAACGAAGACGTCAAAAAAATGCAGCAAGAAGCCAAACTAAGACGTATTCAAGAAATCCACGGGCGCTCAGATCTCAATCCAAAATGGAACTTCCAAACACTGATAGAAGATAGCGATGACGTAATTGAAGCGGTGAGTATTGCTCAGTCATTTATTGCTGCCCACGATGATCCAATATGGCGTTCAAGCGGCTCACATATGATGATCTTTTATGGTGATTATGGCCGCGGAAAGTCGCATATTGCCGGTGCGATTGCCCACCAGCTAATCGACCAATATGAAATATCAGTATTGTATAGACAACTTTCAAGTCTGCTTGAGATGCGCTTCTTTTCATATGATTACAATGCTACAGATAACGTTGCCGAACAATTTAGAGAAATACAAAAAGAATTGTTGGATGTGGATTTATTAATCCTGGATGAAGTATGCGTTAACGAAACCATGCTTAAAAAGAATACTCAAAGCTGGCTAGGTAACTTGCTGCGACAACGATTGGTGAATAACAAAAATTGTATATTGATTACCAATCACAATTTAGCTGAATTAGAAAATGCGTTGGGTAAATACTGCTTTGAGTCAATTAAGGAATACGATACTTACAAAGTAAAATTTTCCGGTCCTAGCCGCCGCAAAGAAATTATTCCTCAAGCCCCAGAAGCGATGAACGTTAGCAGCGGTTATCAGCCTAATCAGGTAAAATAAACCGCTGTTGCATAGGCTCGGTCATCAACCTCCCCTTTACCAATACTGCGCTGAGGTTCAAATTTAGTCGAGGCTCAGCACTTTTTCAGCGGTGTACTCGTTGGTGATCAATCCGTTTATCATCTTAGACCTAAGCGCGCCCAAAATAGCATCTACCTTTTCTTGACCTGCCGCTATACCAATCACAGGTTTATCAGAACTTACAGCCAAAGGCGTACTGGCAACACGATCATTTACAGCACAGTCTAATAGTTTGCCATTACGGTCAAAGACCCAACTAATGATCTCTCCAACTGCACCGTTTTTTTGCAAATCTTTCAGCTCTTCTTTAGTAATAAATCCATCTAACATCAACGGGGAATGCAAACCAAGATTTCCAATTCCTACGAAGGTAACATCCGCATTAGCGGCTAACGCTAAATTACTGGCAATATTATATTGCGAATGCAATTGTTCTTTTTCTTCTTTGCTGCGAGGTAATACAGGCAAAGGCATTGGGTAATGCTTGGCTTTAATATGTTCTGCCATACGCACTACTACATCGTAAGGAGATGCGGAACCATCTAATGTCATGTTCCCCAACAAAGCGACTATTTTGTGTTGCTCACAGTCCAATGAGGAAAGCTCATCAACACAATCGCGTAAAACCCGACCTGTCCCCATGGCAAGCACTTTGGGTTCAGCCGATTTAAGGTGCTTTTCAATTTCATCTGCACCAGCTTGAGCGAGTCCCAAAGTTGATTCAGAATCATCGCTAGGCACCACTTCACAGGTGGTTAAACCAAAGCGATCTTTGAGTTTAACGCTCAAGTCCATGCACTTAGCAATGGGATGATCTAACCTAACCTTGATTAAGCCCTTACTGACCGACAAAGCAACCATACGTTGAGCTGATTGACGGGATACATTGAGTTTTTTAGCAATTTCGTCTTGGGTTTTACCGGCCACATAATACAACCAACCAGCTCTAGCTGCTTCATCTAGCTTACGCATTTCGGCATTCGTTAACTTAACCACTTTTACCTCGCTATTGGCTTGCTTGAATTGAGAGAGGGAACCAGTTCAAATAACTGCTGCCAATCAAATATTGTTGCCACATTGTTTGCTATATCCGTTTCTAATATGCCTTTATGCTTCAGATGACTTGCGCCAGCGTACTTAATGACTTGCATATTGGCTGCTAGGGCCCCTTGAATACCAGCTTGTGAATCTTCAATCACTAAACAATTTTCTGGCTCTACACCGACTCTAGAGGCAGCGTGCAGAAATATATCAGGGGCAGGTTTGCCATTTTTCACCTCTGAGGAGGTAAAAACCCTATCGCTAAAAAAATCGCTTAAACCGATAGTTTGCAGAGCAAATTTAACTCTTTGCGGGCTGCTACTAGTAGCAACACAACTGTTTGTTTGCAATGCTGCAAGCATATCCTTTAAACCATCGGTAGAAACCAATTCTTGTGCAAACACCTGCAACAATGCAGCTAAATAATTTTCTCGAAACTGCTCAGTTAACGTCACAGAGTAGTCTGTTAACACCCTAGCAGTAACAGATTTAAAGCTTTGTCCGAGAAAATAAGTGTCGAAGTAACTATCAGAGATACTGACACCCAGATCTTCAAGCATTGAAAGCAACACCCGCTTACTCAGAATTTCACTATCGATTAATACCCCATCACAATCGAAAATAACCAAATCAATTGAACAGGGTGAAAGCGAAGTTTGGGTTTGCGTCATGATAGTGTCACCAGTTAAGAAAATTACTACAAGTAGTGTTTTAAGGTATTAGAAGTACCGACATCCCAGAGCATGTTCAACCAATTTGAAAAATCTCGAATAAAGGTATCTTGGCTCCCAAGTGTCCCAAATATATCATGCATTTGCAAAAATATAGATGGATTATCCTTAGCTAATATTGCTTGGTTTATCAGTCTATTAGCTTGTTGATCCTGAATCGTTATAGGGCTATCTGGATCTCCTCCTTGTGCACATAAACGACACCATAATGCAATCACTAATGCTAACCCCTTACAGTCATTTCCTTGACTTAAGTTGGCTTGAATAATGGGTAAAATAAATTTTGGTAATCGATTGGAAGCGTCCTGACACAATCTAGGAACCGTATCCTTTACCTCTGGATTCGAAAAGCGCGATTCGATGAGTGAAAAATACTGATTAAAATCGACTCCAGGTACTGGGTTTAGCGTAGGAATGATTTCTTCACTCACTAATTTTTTAAGGTATTGTCCAATCAACGGGTTTGCCATCACTTGATGCACAAAATTAATACCTAAAAGAGCTGCAGGGTAAGCAATGGCGGCGTGACCACCATTGAGGATTCGCAATTTCATTAATTCGAAAGGTTCGACATTCTCAACAAACTCGACCCCTACCTTTTCCAATGGCGGACGACCATTCACAAAGTCATCTTCCATTACCCACTGACGGAAAGGTTCGCAAAATACCGGCGCATTATCAGTGATTCCAAACAAATCTGTCAGTCTTTCCCGTTCCAAATTAGACGTAGCCGGAGTAATGCAATCTACCATTGAGTTGGGAAATGAAACCTTATCAGCAATCCAATCTGCCAATCCTTGATCGATTTCACAGGCCATTTGCGAAATTACACGTTTAGTAACCAAACCATTGTGAGGAATGTTGTCACATGACATAACAGTAAATGGTGCAATATGATTATCACGGCGATGTTGTAGCGCCTTAATGATTATGCCAAACACCGTTTTGGGTTCACTGAAGTTGGTTATATCCTGCTGAATTTCAGGGTCACTGAGATTAAATCCACCAGTTTTGTCATCCATGAAATAACCGCCTTCAGTAATCGTTAACGACACTATGCGTATTTCACTGTGACTCAAGGCTTGGATTACGCTGTCGGCATCATTTTCAATAAAATCTATCATTGATGCACAAACTTGCGCAGTTAATCCTTTACTATCTAATTCAACAACGGTCGTTAACCAATCTTGCTGTTGAAGTTTATCGCGCATCACCGCATCGAAAGACTTAGTACCAGCACCTCGAATAGCCCAATCTAAGGCTTCGCCAGAATTGAACAGCTGGTGTAAATACATAGCTTGATGTGCACGATGAAAATTACCCACTCCGATATGTACAATCCCTGCTGACAACGAATCCCTGGAATAGTTGGGTTTACCTATATTATTTGGTAATGCTTCAAGTGATTGATAGCACAGTTGAATTGCCATAAAAATTTACTCATTAAAATGCGAGCTTAGGAGCGGACTTTGGCGCCTAAGCTCACTAAAGATTATTTAGCGATTACTGCATTATCGCCCCAAGACAAGGACGCTAAGGTCACACCGTCTTTATCAAAATGCATGATTTTATTTTGTGACGCGGTGAGATTGACAAGATCACCATATTTTAATGGACAATCTCCATCATCTTTAATGGTCAATGTACCAACGCCGTCAACGTGAACATGCAGGAAAGTCTCTGAACCGAGGTGTTCAATAACCCCTACTTTTCCGCTCCATAAACCTTGTTCTTGAGTTACTTTCAAATGCTCTGGACGAACACCTATGCTTCTAGTTGGATCACCCTCAACAGGTTTTACATCAATGAAGTTCATTTTTGGTGAGCCGATGAAGCCCGCAACAAAACGGTTCACTGGATTTTGATATAACTCCATAGGCGTACCCACTTGCTCAATTACACCGCCATTAAATACCGCGATACGGTCAGCCATTGTCATCGCCTCAACCTGATCATGGGTTACATAGATCATTGTTGTTGCTAAGCTCTTGTGTAATTCAGAAATCTCAAGACGCATGTTAACTCTTAAAGATGCATCTAAGTTTGATAAAGGTTCATCGAACAAGAACGCCGAAGGCTGACGCACAATAGCGCGACCAATGGCCACACGTTGGCGTTGACCACCTGACAGTTGCCCTGGCTTACGGTCTAGGTAATCCCCTAAATTAAGAATCTTTGCTGCTGACGCGATTTTTTCTTCGATTTCAGCAGGATCTACTTTTGCTCGTTTTAATGGAAAGGCAATGTTGTTACGAACCGACATATGCGGATACAACGCATATGATTGAAACACCATCGCTAAACCGCGTTTCGCTGGTGGTGTTTTGGTCGCGTCTTTTCCATCTATTTCAATATTACCACTGGTGGTATCTTCTAAGCCTGCAATCATCCGTAATAACGTTGATTTACCACAACCAGATGGACCAACGAACACAATGAATTCACCGTCTTTAATTTCTAAGTCTAACGGCTTGATTACATTTACATCGCCGAAGCTTTTTGTTACTTGTTTTAAGGTAATGCTGCCCATTTCTAAATCTCCTATTTAACCGCGCCGAAACTCAATCCGCGCACTAATTGTTTCTGACTAAACCAACCCAATATGAGAATGGGTACAATGGCCATCGCTGATGCAGCTGATAACTTGGCGTAAAATAATCCTTCTGGACTAGAATAACTGGCTATAAAAGCAGTCAAAGGTGCAGCATTGGCGGCTGTTAATATGAGCGTCCAAAACGCCTCATTCCAGGCTAAAATAACGTTGAGTAATAATGTTGATGCAATACCAGGTAACGCGATAGGCAAGAGCACATGAAATATTTCTTCAAAAATTCCAGCACCATCCATACGCGAAGCTTCAAGGATCTCGTTTGGAATTTCTCTAAAATAGGTGTAGAGCATCCATACCATGATAGGCAAATTGATTAATGTCATCACAATCACCAAACCCAGTTTAGTATCGAGCAATGCAAAATCCCGGAACAACAAATAAATAGGAATTAAGACACCCACTGGCGGTAACATCTTGGTTGATAACATCCACATTAATAGGTTTTTAGTTCGCTTATTTTGCACAAACGCCATTGACCAAGCTGCAGGGATAGCGATTAACAATCCCAACAAACTAGACCCCACAGAAATCACCACAGAATTCCAGAAATGGTCAAAGTAAGGCGAACGTTCTAATACGTCAGAATAGTTCTCGAGCGTCCAATCAAACATAAACAAACTTGGACTGGCTGAAATCGCTTCTGCTTCAGTTTTAAAGCTGGTGATTAATGTCCATAAAATCGGAAAAAATATCATTCCACTTATGGTCCAGGCTAAAACGGTATAAATTACTTTTGATTTATTACTACTATTAATAGCCATTGTTTAGTCCTCCAAGTTTTTGCCGATTAGGCGCATTAGAAAAATAGCGACTATATTGGCGATAATAACGGCAACAATACCTCCCGCAGAGCCTCCTCCAACGTCAAATTGAAGCAATGATTGGGTATAAATCAAATAGGTAATATTGGTTGAGGCATATCCTGGTCCACCGCTGGTGGTCACCAATATTTCAGCGAATATTGACAGTAAAAATATGGTTTCTATCAAAATAACGGCTGTTATTGCCCGTGATAAATGCGGTAAAACAATGTAATAAAATTTACTGAAAGGACCCGCACCGTCTAAATCAGCCGCTTCCAACTGCTCACGATCTAAAGACTGAATAGCCGTCAACAAAATGAGGGCTGCGAAGGGTAACCACTGCCAAGAAACGATGAGAATAATTGACAGCAAAGGAATTTGCGCAAAAAAATCAACAGGCGCTACGCCTATCCAATTTGCAAAGTGAGCGAATAATCCGTTCACCGGATTCATAAACATATTTTTCCAGACTAATGCGGAAACGGTAGGCATTACGAAAAACGGTGCTAAAACCATTATACGTACATAGTTGCGACCCCAAATTGCTTGGTCCAACAATATGGCTAAGCCAATTCCGCCACAGATGGTAATCAACAACACACCGCCGACTAACCAAAGAGTATTAAAAAACGATTCTATAAATGCTGGATCTGTTAGAAAAAATTCGTAATTAAGGAAACCAATAAATTCATTGTTTCCTGGAATAAGAAGATTGTAATCCAAAAACGAGAAATACAATGTCATGCACAGCGGCACTATCATCCACGCCAACAACAATATGACTGATGGAAATAACATTATTCTAGCCAAAGTACGAGATTGTGTTGTTGCCATAACCTAGACCTCTTACAAGTGAAAGTATGGGTAAGTGTAGTTCACTTACCCGCAAAACTAAGTAAAACTACTTAGGGTAACGCGCCTTGCGCATTGCACGTTCAACCAAACGTTGTGAACTTGCTAACGCTTGCTTTACCGTCATTTGGCCAGTCAGTGCTGCCGCAAATTGTTGTCCTACAGCAGTGCCAATACCTTGAAATTCAGGAATAGCAACAAATTGCACGCCTACGTAAGGAACAGGATCAACCGTCGGATTTACAGGATCTGCAGATTGAATTGAATCTAACGTAATTTGTGCAAAAGGAGCTTCACTCATGTATTGAGGATTGTTGTACAAAGAAGCACGAGTACCAGGAGGAACTTTCGCCCAACCTTTTTTCTCAGCAACTAACGCCGAATATTGTTTAGACGTTGCCCAACTAATAAACTTCATTGCTGCATCAGATTTTTTACTGCTTGAAGGGATTGCTAAAGTCCAAGCCCATAACCAATTTCCACGTTTGCCTAAGCCCATATCAGGAGCAAGAGCAAAACCAACTTTATCGGCTACTTCAGAATCAGTTTTGTTGGTAACAAAAGCGCCAGCAACAGTGGCATCGATCCAAATTCCACATTTCCCAGTTTGAAATAAAGCTAAGTTTTCGTTAAATCCATTAGCTGATGATCCTGGAGGACCAGACTCATTCATCACATCCACATAATATTGCAAGGTGTCGTGCCAAGCCTGAGTATTAAACTGTGGTTTCCAATTTTCATCGAACCAACGAGCGCCGAATGAGTTGGACATAGCTGTAATCAAAGCAATGTTCTCACCCCAACCTGCTTTACCGCGTAAACAAAGACCATATACGCCCGCTTCTTTATCCGTCATCGCCTTTGCAGCTTTGCGAATAAATTCCCAAGTGGGCTTTTTAGGCATCTCAAGACCGGCCTTTTTGATTAGATCAGTTCGGTACATCACCATTGAACTTTCGCCATAAAAAGGCGCAGCAAATAATTTATCGTCTACCGATAAACCACTTCTGATAGCGGGTAAAAGATCTTCAATATCGTAATCATCACCAAGGTTATCTAACTCTTTAAGCCAACCTTGATTTCCCCAAATTGGTACTTCATAAGTACCAATAGTCATCACGTCATATTGACCACCACTTGTGGCTACATCTGTTGTCACGCGTTGGCGAAGAATATTCTCTTCTAAGGTGACCCACTTTAGGTTGATACCTGGATTTTTACTTTCGAAATCGCTACTAAGCTCTTTCATCGTAATCATGTCACCGTTATTAACAGTAGCAATGGTGATAGTTTCAGCACTTACCACTGTGCTCAGTGTCATACAGACGGAAGCTAATATAGATAATTTTTTTAACATCGGGTGTACCCCTTATTTTCAAACATTTTTGCCCCATTTAACTAGGCTAAATGGGACGTTTTTATTTTCGCTAGATAACTTAGAACTTAACTGAAATCTCAGATGTGAAACCGTCGAAACCAGTACCAATTTGACCGCCTGAGTTTGCACCTTCGTCTTGGTCAACATATTCAACTTTTAATAGGGTTCTATCGTTGAACCAGTATCCAGCTGCTACTTGAATACGCTCAACGGTATTGTCAGTTTGTTCAATAAGATCTGAAGTATTTTCAGCTTCGGCATAACGAGCAGCCAAGTAGAATTTATTAGGTATTAGGTAATGCTGTGCTTCAAACGTGTAATATTTAACAGATGACTCACCTTTAATTACGCTATTTGAATCGAATGTTGTTCCGGTGGGATCAGCAATACCATCTACACCGAAATAAGTAATGCCGGCGACTGCATTTCCTGCCGCATCAGCAAAAGTATAGTCGTCTTTAGCTTTACCGATCATGAAAATCAAGCTAGTTTCTGGTGTAGGTTGATACGCCAAATTTAATTGCATAATAGACTGGTCAAGACCTGGCATTACACCAACATGGGTATCACGTTCGCTAGAAGGAGAAGCTGAGAAGTTGTAGTTCTCACCATCACCAAAGCGGTAGTTAGTAGTGGTTAAACCATCAAGGCTAGCAATTCCATTTTCAAAACGGAGTTGATCTCCCTGATTAGCTTGTAGAAAATTCAATCCAACTTTAAAACCACCAGCAAACTCTAAGGTACCTTGCAGTCGGTAATTGAACCCTCTATCTTCTTGGAAAGCTTCGCCAAAACTTGACGTTGTAATATGACCGGTAACGTTATACGCCTTGATAATGCCATTATCTAAAGTCTCGCTATAGCTCAATTGCGCACCGTTTTCTGCAGTAGCGTAATCAGTTATACCGTTTCCAATTAGCGCATTTCCTTGGTTGTCAGCACCATCTTGGAAACCTTTAAATTGGAAGGGAGAACCACCGATATTACCTAAACGAAGGGTTAAATTGGCATTTTCGCGAGCCATGCCTGAAAGACCAAGAAGTTCAAACTCAATACCCGCATAATCTTGGTGAAAAGAAAAATCTCTGTCGCCATTATTACCGAAATCATTAGGCTCTTCAGCAATATCAACATCAGCAGTAATGTATTCGTTGATATGGAATTTAAACATCAAGTTAACTCTAATTCGACCGAATCCAGAAGATTGCACTTCATCTACTGGGCGAAATGCACCTTCTTTGGCTTGAATAGCTTGATAATTTTGCATGGCTAAGAAATTTACCTCAGCTAAGCCATCAAGGAATTCAGCTGCATTTACATGAGCAGGGATAGAAGCGGTCATTATAGCTGCTGCAAGCAGGCTCATCTTGCCAAATGCTAGTGGTCGAGAATTAGATTCGAGAAAGCCGTCAGTTCCGTTGATTTTTGAATCGGACAAATTAATTTCCTTTGTGCTGGCCGACAAAACTGATGTTTTATGAATTTTTTTAAACATTGTGAACTCTCTAATTTAGTTACTGATTGGTTTTTAATAATTAAATTTTTGAATGTTTTTGTTCCCAAAATAGCATTCAATCCTCGCCAAAACTGATGGGCAATAAAAAACATAAATGAGCCAATGAAGATATATGGTCATATGCTCACCGTTTGAGCATATTCTTTAAAAAGGGTAATTTAGTCAACCTTTAATTAACAATTATTTTTCATTGGTTAATTTCACAAACCATTTTATTGTCTTTTAAAATAATTTAACTACTTGTTTTATATAACAATACTTTTAAATTAGTGGTTGCGATGAAGTTAAATAATTAATTGAACAATTGTTAAAGAAATTTACTGGATTGATAACAAAATGAAGAGTTTTTGAGAATAAACGAAAGTTTAAAATAGATAAAATAAGTATAAGGTTAATAAATTAACCCAAATTTTGAGGCGTTTTTTCAACGGTAAAAAACGAAATAATCCAAACCTGTAGCAGGGACTTTAGTCCCTGAAAACTTAGATAAAATATTCCATGGGATAAATCCCATGCTACAAATCCAAAATAACCTCAACCTGTAGCAGGGGCTTTAGTCTCTGTGAACATAGATGGAAGAATCAAGAAGATAAATTCCCAATTACAATTTTTTGATGGATATACTGCCGCCACTGGAATGCAACTCCAACGTTGGACCTCCGCCATTAATTTCACCGCGAATAGAATGCTTTTTAACTCGACCATCCACATCAAATTCAGAACGGACTTTGCCACCGCTGGTGGAAGCATCTATATCAATCGCGATAGTATCGAGTAAATAAGCAGTAACAGATCCACCTGAGGTTGAAAGCTCCGCATCTTCACTCGGTTGCTTAGTCATAGTCACACGAATGCTGCCACCCGAGGTGTGGGCGTCAATTGCACCGTGTATCTCTTTGCTCTTAATAGCGCCACCGGATGTTTTTAAAACAACATCACCTGTAATATTTCCAACATTAATATGGCCACCTGAAGTGTGAGCATCAATATCTCCCACTAGATCATCAATATCAATTGAGCCACCAGAGGTATGTAATTCCAAATCAAAGTTTTTAGGCACAGTAATTCTAAATTCAGCTCGAATATCTCTGTTCCACCCCCACTTTTTAAGCTTATTCATTTTACCAATAATATTTACGGTATTGCCTTTCGCTTCGTGGGTAACCTTTAAATCATTGGCATCGTCACCGTCAATATCCACTTCCAAAAGCACGGTATCTTGATTATGGGTATCGATAATTAAACGGCCCACGTCAGTACGTATAAATAAGGTTCCACCACTTTGGGCATCAATACTTTGATTAATAGTTCTTGCAGACAGATTAAAACTCACCAGTAAAACGGCGAGTGATAACAAAGACAATATTTTAGATTGATTCGATTTAAACATAAGGTTCTCTTGTTTGGCTGTGGTATGTAACTAAGTCGCAACAACCAATCAAAAGGTTTAAATGCATTTAATAAAAGATTCCATGGGATAAATCCCATGCTACAAATCCAAAATTACCTCAACCTGTAGCAGGGGCTTTAGCCCCTGTGTTCATGGATAGAAGAATCCATGACTATTCAGATATTATGGGCGATTACGACCATATTGATCATGACTAGACACCCATTCGTCGGCCACGACAGCGGCGCCAAGGGATAACTCGCCACACAACACAGTTGCAGCGACTATTTCGGCAAATTTGTTAACTCCACCTTTACCATAACAATCCAACATTTCTAAACATTCACGTTGTGAGGCTAAGCCGGTCCCGCCACCATAAGTAGCCACAACTAACGAAGGTATAGTGACTGAAAAATAATAATCTCCCTCAGGGGTAATTTCGCTAAAAGTATAACCCGCTGATGATTCGGCAACATTTGCAACATCTTGTCCACACGCAATAAATAGCGCAGTTACCCCATTGGCAAAATGCGCTCCGTTACTCACACTGCCGGCCATAAACGCGCCCATATTTGAAAATTGTCGCTGTTTATATAACTCTTCAGGAGTGCAATGCATCAATGACTTCATTAATCCTGCTGGAATAACCGCCTCAGCCACTACCCGCTTACCTCGTGTGTGTAATGAATTAACAAAAGAATGCTTTTTGTCCGTATCTAAATTCGCCGACAACGCAAAATGTTCAATACCATCAATGTTTTGTTCCAAAATCCACTGACATGCATGGCGTGTAGCTTTACTCACCATGTTCTGGCCAGCCGCGTCGCCACAAGTATAATTGAATCGCAACCAGCGCATTTTCGAAACCGCGTATTGCTCAATATCAGTTAATTTGCCTACTGAGGTGGTTTCTTCTGCTTTAGCTTTAATTAAAGGGAAATTGTCACTGACCCATTTGCCAAACGCGAGGGCTGCTCTTGCATCGCGAAATGAAAACAACGGTGCTCGTTGCATCGCATCATCTATTACCGTGGTTTTAATGCCACCAGCTTCATTGGTCAATCTCATCCCACGATTGTAACTGGCCACTAAGGTACCTTCGGTGGTCGCCATAGGTACGTAAAATTCACCTTTTGCGTCAATGCCATCCACCAACAGTGGACCCGCCAAGCCAATCGGAACTTGTGCAACACCTAAAAAATGTTCAATATTTCCTGGCAATGTTTCTGGTTCAATAGAAAAGTGACCGACATTTTCAAGGGATTTTCCGGTATGCTGTTTTACAAATTCTCTTCGGGTCTTAGCCATAGCATGGCTATAGTCAGCTAATTTATCGCGAGGTATTTTAAGCATAATTACTGGTTTTGTTATTCAAATGTTAAAATCAGTATCGGCTATTAGTTATCGAATAGACAAATTGTCACTATGTATGCACATAAATAATATTTTCGAATAGTTGTACCACTTTCAAACTTGTAGCAGCGGCTTTAGTCCCTGAAAACATAGATAAAAGATTCCATGGGATAAATCCCATGCTACAAATCCAAAATAACCGCAACCTGTAACAGGGGCTTTAGTCCCAATAAAAAGATGAAGATTCTATGGAAAATAAGCCATATTCCACACCCTAAATTGGCCAAAAGTTTACTCGCTGAATCGGATCTATGGATTTGTTTACAACAAATGTTAGATAAAAACATGAAATAAATGAGATCAAACTAAATATATTTTAAATATTCCGATCTGATCTAGATTAAAAAAGATCTTTTTTTTAGCTTAAATCAGCCTTTTTACCCTGTGCATAACTTTATGTATAAACCTTGTATATCCTGAGGTTATCAACTGGATAGAAAAATAGAAGATCTTGCTTGTGGATAAGATCGCTGTTTATCCACATCTTATACGCATTTGATCAACTCTTGATCACAACTTCCGATCGTAAATAAATAACTGATTTAATTAATAAAAAAAGGCTTACTAACAGATCATTGCTTGCTTAATAATAATAAAAGTAAACTAAATAGATAAATAGATCATAAAGATTACAGACTAAGAGATCGGCTTAGATCCGACAAATAATTAAATCCACAAACCACAATATTTCTATCCTTGGAGGGATTTTAGGCATTTCCATTTAGATCAAAAAAGTATAAAATACGCGCCCTTTTTTAAACGATGATCGATCAATAGATCTTCACCGTTTAAAGTTCATACGCGAGTACGCGAAATTCGAGGCGTTTATGTTTTATCAACAAGAATTTGATGTGATTGTAGTCGGTGGAGGCCACGCAGGCACTGAAGCTGCGCTTGCTGCTGCGCGTATGGGCGTAAGAACACTCTTGCTAACCCACAATATCGAAACCCTAGGTCAAATGTCATGTAATCCAGCCATTGGTGGGATCGGCAAAGGTCACTTAGTCAAAGAGATCGATGCCCTTGGTGGTGCTATGGCACTAGCAACAGACAAAGCTGGAATACAATTTCGTACGCTAAATTCCAGCAAAGGACCTGCGGTTAGAGCAACTCGTGCTCAAGCAGATCGATCGTTATATCGACTTGCAATACGATCGATCATTGAGCATCAAGAAAATCTGACTATTTTCCAACAATCTTGTGATGATCTGATCGTTGAAAATGATCGTGTTAGCGGTGTGATCACGCAAATGGGGTTAAAATTTAAAGCCAAAACAGTTGTCCTAACGGTAGGTACATTTTTAGGTGGAACCATCCATATTGGCATGGAAAATTATAAGGGTGGACGAGCTGGGGATCCCCCTTCGATCGCTTTGGCTGATCGACTAAGGGCGTTACCGTTTAGGGTCGATCGCCTTAAAACCGGCACTCCTGCTCGTTTAGACTCTCGTACATTGAACTATGATGCAATGCAAGAACAGCCAGGGGATACACCTCTTCCCGTGGTTTCTTTTATGGGAAAAGTGGAAGATCATCCACGCCAAATTTCTTGTTATATCACCCATACAAATGAAAAAACCCACGATATTATTCGTGGTGGTTTAGACAGATCTCCCATGTACACCGGGGTGATCGAAGGAATTGGACCAAGATATTGTCCATCAATTGAAGATAAAATTAATCGCTTTGCGGATAAAAATTCCCATCAAATTTTTGTTGAACCAGAAGGTTTAAACAGCATTGAGATCTATCCCAATGGGATCTCCACCAGCTTGCCATTTGATGTGCAATTTGATCTGGTGCGATCAATTAAAGGATTTGAAAACGCACATATTATCCGACCAGGTTATGCCATTGAGTACGACTTTTTTGACCCCCGAGATCTAAAGCAATCCTTAGAAACGAAATTTATCCAAGGTTTATTCTTTGCCGGCCAAATAAACGGTACCACTGGCTATGAAGAAGCTGGCGCACAAGGATTACTCGCTGGAGCTAATGCAGCACTGCAAGTACAAGAAAAAGACTCACTTATTTTGCGCCGAGATGAAGCCTATGCAGGTGTGCTAATTGACGATCTTGCGACTATGGGAACCAAAGAACCCTACAGAATGTTCACTAGTCGTGCCGAATATCGATTATTGTTAAGAGAAGACAATGCCGACGTTCGCTTAACCGCTAAAGGTCGTGAAGTAGGATTGGTTGATGATGTTCGTTGGGCGGCATTTAATCAAAAAATGGAAGCCATAGAACAAGAAAAACAACGTCTTAAAAGTACCTGGATCCATCCAAATCACCCAGCTGTAGACACGTTAAATCCATTGTTGAAAAATCCAGTGAGCCGTGAGCATTCCTTAGAAGATCTGATCCGTCGTCCTGAAATGACTTATCAAAAATTAATGAAAATTGAAGGTTTAGGTCCGGCTTTGGAAAATCCACAAGCTGCTGAACAGGTTGAGATACAAATTAAGTATGCCGGTTATATCGAACGTCAAAAAGATGAAATCGCAAAGAGTTTGCGTCATGAAAACACCCTGTTACCAATGGATTTCGATTACAGTACTATTTCTGGTTTATCCAACGAAGTTGTAGCTAAGTTAACCGAGACTCGACCGGAAACTATTGGTAAAGCTACGCGTATATCGGGTATTACTCCAGCGGCAATTTCACTGTTATTGGTCCATCTGAAAAAACAGGGTTTGTTGCGTAAAGATAATAACAGCAACTTACAAAGTGCCTAATGAACGAACTTAAAAGCAGTTTATTGTTAGCGTTTGACCGTGCAGTTCAGCCTTTGCCTATAGAAGTGAGTGAACAGCAGCGGGCAAGCTTAGTCGATTTTGTGCTACTGATGAACAAGTGGAATAAAGCCTATAATTTAACCTCTGTGCGGGAACCACAGCAGATGTTAATCAAACACATTATCGATTCTATTGTGGTAGCCCCCCATCTTGACCGAAGTCACTATATTGATGTGGGTACAGGGCCTGGCTTGCCTGGAATCCCATTGTCAATTATGCATCCTGATAAACATTTTGTTTTATTAGATAGTTTAGGTAAACGTGTTCGCTTTATGAAACAAGCGGCATTTGAATTAGGTTTGAAAAATATTGAGCCGGTTCAATCTCGTGTAGAGCAGTATTCTAGTGACACACAAATAGATGGCGTATTGAGTCGCGCATTTGCGTCGATAAAAGATATGTTGCACTGGTGCCAACATCTGGTAGATTCACAAGGTGAATTTCTTGCGTTAAAAGGTCAATATCCTGAACAAGAAATAGCGCTTCTACCTGAGGGTTTTGAAGTGTTAGAATCTATTAAATTAGATATTCCAGTACTCGAAGGCGAACGTCATCTGATTAAAATCAGAAAAGTTAGTTAGTGCCTACTACTTTATTCAATACCTAAATTTAAAGAAAAACGGACGGGAAAGTTGGCTAAGGTCATAGCAATAGCAAATCAGAAAGGTGGTGTTGGAAAAACGACTACAGCAGTTAATGTTGCAGCGTCAATGGCGGCTACTAAACGAAAAGTGCTATTGATCGATTTAGATCCACAAGGCAATGCGACCATGGGAAGTGGTGTCGACAAATATGAAGTTGACTCTACTTGTTATGAGCTGTTGATTGAAGATAAGCCTGCAACTGAAGTGATCATCACAGAAACATCAGGTAAATACGATTTAATTGCCGGTAACAGTGACGTGACAGCGGCAGAAATAAAACTGATGGAAGTCTTTGCCAGAGAACTTCGCCTACGCAATGCGTTAGCTCCTGTGCGTGACTACTACGATTATATTTTTATTGATTGCCCACCCTCTTTGAGTCAATTAACCGTAAATGCCATGGCGGCCGCCGATTCTGTGCTGGTACCTATGCAATGTGAATATTACGCATTGGAAGGGTTAACCGCGCTAATGGATACGATTAAAAAGTTAGCATCTGTGGTAAATCCAGATTTAAAAATTGAGGGTGTGCTTCGAACTATGTATGATCCTCGAAATCGTCTGGCCAATGATGTGTCAGAACAACTTAAACGACATTTTGGCGAGCAAGTTTACCGCACCGTTATTCCCCGCAATGTAAGATTGGCTGAAGCACCCAGTTTTGGAGCGCCAGCAATGTATTACGATAAATCTTCTACGGGAGCAAAAGCCTATTTGGCTTTGGCCGGTGAAATATTGCGTCGTCGTAATAAGATTCTAAAAGAAGCTAGTTAAGAAAAAAGGTTAATAGTTGACATGTCGACGAAAAAAAGAGGATTAGGCAGAGGATTGGACGCACTATTGGCCACCAGTAGTGCTAAACAAGAATCCGATATTTCTGAACGCAGCAGCGAGTTGCAAAAACTTCCTATTGAGTTCTTACAAGCTGGAAAATATCAACCTCGTAAAGATATGTCTCCTGAAGCATTAGATGATTTGGCTTCGTCAATTCGTTCTCAAGGTATTATTCAACCCATTGTTGTTCGCAAAATTGGCGACGATAAATTTGAAATTATTGCCGGTGAACGTCGTTGGCGAGCATCCCAACTAGCTAAGCTTGATGTTGTTCCTTGTATTATTAAAAACGTGCCTGATGAAGCGGCGGTTGCTATAGCGTTGATAGAAAATATACAACGCGAAGACTTAAATGCGATGGAAGAAGCTCAAGCATTAGACCGACTAATGACTGAATTCGAATTGACCCATCAAGAAGTGGCTGAAGCTGTTGGAAAATCTAGAACTACAGTAACCAACCTATTACGTCTGAATAATTTGAATGAAGATGTGAAATTATTATTAGAGCATGGTGATATTGAAATGGGCCATGCCCGTGCTTTACTTGCTTTACAAGGTGAGATGCAGACCGAAGCGGCACAAACCGTGTCGGGCAAAGGGTTAACCGTTCGTGATACCGAAACCTTAGTACGTAAATTTCTTGAGCCACCAAAAGAAAAGGTTGAGCAAAAAGTCGATCCCGATGTTCAGCGCCTACAAAATCAATTATCAGAAAATTTAGGTGCGCCCGTCAGCATTGCACATAATGCGCGAGGCAAAGGAAAAGTCACAATTAATTTCTCAAGCTTGGATGAATTGGACGGAATTTTAAGTCACATCAAGTAAACCTTTGGTTTGATGGCATGTGCGGGGCTAACGCACCCGCCTACAGATTGAACAGCGAAAGATTTTAGGATGGGATTCATCCCATTTTGAATATGATGATTTTTGCGGGGCTAAAGCACCCGTCTACAGATTGAATAGCGAAAGATTGTAGGATGGGATTTATCCCATTTGAATATATAATTTTTACGAGGCTAAAGCACCCGCCTACAGATTGAACAGTGAAGGATTTGTAGGATGGGGTTTATCCCATTTTGAATATAGTGATTTTTACGGGGCTAACGCACCCGCCTACAGATTGAACAGTGAAGGATTTGTAGGATGGGATTCATCCCATTTTGAATATAGTGATTTTTACGGGGCTAACGCACCCACCTACAGATTGAACAGCGAAAGATTTTAGGATGGGATTCATCCCATTTTGAATATGATTATTTTTGCGGGGCTAAAGCACCCGCCTACAGATTGAATAGCGAAAGATTGTAGGATGGGATTTATCCCATTTGAATATGATTATTTTTGCGGGGCTAAAGCACCCGCCTACAGATTGAATAGCGAAAGATTGTAGGATGGGATTTA
>NZ_JAUORY010000028.1:0-58665 GCF_030548145.1 Aliiglaciecola sp. 2_MG-2023 | reverse complement strand
ATCCGTTCAAATCTAAACTCAATATAAAATAATCCCTGAAGGGGCTGGACGAGAAGCTGCGATTCGCAGTTCGACTACGTTGTCTAATAAAGGTAAGTTTTTTATTCGATAGCTTTTTGTACGCCACTCGGTTATGGTTAGTTATCGTGAAGTTTCTGATTGAATTCAATCAGCTGAGAGAACCCCATGCTTAATTCCCATGCCATTCAAAAAATGATTAAAACAGTAGGAACATGTGTTTGTTTCGTTTCACTATCAGCCTGTGTGAGTAACGATAATCCTTGTGAAGAAGTATTAGAAGTCAAACAACAGCATCAAGAATGCGAAAGATTACGTAAGACTATGCTTAAAACAGATTATCCCCAACAAGCACTTACCGCTAAAATCCAGTACGAAGAAGCATGCGTAAATTTGCGGTATTACCGAGATGAATTCGATACTATTTGCAAGAAAAACGAAACACCGATTGGTCAGAAACCCAAACAGAACTAATTAGGATTAGTAGACTATCTGCCAAATCTATCTAACAACGCGATGGTAAATTAGATAGACCGGCAATTTAGCTCATTTGTGAGTAGCGCTAGCTAGGAATAGTAGTTACCTTCCCATCCATCCCCCATCGACTAATAATATTGAGCCATTCACATAACTAGAGGCATCTGACGCTAAGAATACCGCAGGTCCTTCGAAGTCCTCAGGCGTTCCCCAACGGCCCTGTGGAATGCGTTCTAATATGCTTGCTGCTCGCACTGCATCGTTGCGCAGAGCCTCGGTATTATCGGTATCGATATAACCTGGCGCAATGGCATTGACGTAAACACCTTTGCCTGCCCACTCATTCGACAAGGCTTTTACTAATTGTCCAATTGCACCTTTACTGGCAGCATAACCGGGAACCGTAATTCCACCTTGATAGGTCAATAGTGATGCAGTAAAGATAATTTTGCCTTTACCACGGGCAACCATCTCTTTTCCAATTTCTCGGCTTAGAATGAATTGCGAATTTAAATTAACATCTATGACTTTATCCCAAAGTTCATCACTATGCTCAGCGGCCGGTGCGCGCAATATGGTGCCAGCATTATTAACTAATATATCTATTTTAGGAAAATCTGCTTTGACCTCCTGAATGAATGCATACAAAGCTTTGCGGTCAGAAAAATCACATTGGTAACCTTTAAACTTTTTACCAAGGCCATTTACTTCCTTTTCTACTTCCGAGCCTTGTAATTCTAAGCTCGCTGAAACGCCAATAATGTCTGCCCCAGCAGCCGCAAAACCCAATGCGATTGCTTTACCTATCCCACGTTTGCAGCCGGTAACTAAAGCGACTTTTCCTTCTAAACTAAATTTATCTAACATTTTCTATTCCTAATAATAAGTGTAATCACAGGTAATACTTTCCAGAGGTTTTGCTCAAACACCATCGTAACTTGTTGTTTTAACGATTTTTCCGGCCTTATCGCGCAAGATGGATATCCATTTCGATTGAGCATTAATATCACCATACTCGATTTTATTTTCACTGGAATATAAGAAGGTTTCAGTGAACTGCGGTGAGCTAATTTCAACACCTATGCAATTCTCACCTTTAAGGGATTGAACCGAAATATCCTTGCTCTTTTGTGATTGAATTGCGTCTTTAGGCTGAAAAACATTGAGGAAGTAAGTATTTTTCGTTTTTTCAGGATTTTCAATTAACAGTGTTTTTAAACTAATCCGACGAATATCATCTGGCCGTTGCGGGGTCATTATCTCTTCAACTAAGGTTTCATCTATTTTCGTTTGCCTCGCTTCAGGAAACGCGGTAAATACATTAAGTGCGCCGTTACCATTAACAATTTCAAACTGATTTTGACTTATTTTTTTAGCATATTTTTCAGAATGGATGCGCCAAGTATAAGTATGCTCTAAATGACTTTCCAATTCATCTAACAAGATAAAATAGCCACATTCACTATTAATAATATGCCTAGCATTACGGGTTAACTGCATTTCTGGATAGTACATACGACTTGATTCGCCAACCACATAGCAATAACCATCTTGATTAGAGAATGCCTCAACTTGGGCGACCGCACTTTCAGGAACATCGCGCCATACGTTATGAATACCTTTGCAATTTAGGTCAAATAGTACGGGATCACTTAAGTCTCCCTCGTCCCATATTTTCTCACCAACACAACCGGTACCATCAACGGTAACCAAATTATGAATTTCCGCTTTAGAAGTTCGGTTATAGCCTTCGTCGATGACCAGTGATGCGCCTTTATGAACAAGGATAAATTGATTAAAGTCTACGTGATAATGAGTAAGACTGCGGGTTTTCCAATCGTTCTTTTTATCCAGCTCCCAGCTCATCTTCCATTGTTTGTGGCCACCAGCAGGACTGCATTTAAATGATAAATGAGTCGCATCTGTATCCCAACTTGAACGCATTACCACTAAGCCAAGATCAGGGAAATATTTGGTGAGGGGTAAATTCTCCGGGGATTGCTGTTGTATTTCAGGGTTATACCAAATTAACTCAAGAAAGGCTTCTGGCAAGATACCTGGAAAAATTTTACTTTGATAGGCTTCTCTAAACAGGAATTTGGTGCGAACCATCTCCCCTAGCCACTGTGCCTGACCGTTGTTATACTCAGATGCTATCTTGTAGTATGCACAAATTGAATGAGAGCTGCGTTTATCGTGTACATCCGCAAAGTTAATGTTCTCTTCCCAATTCGGTGCAGACTGATAAAGTCGATAATCAAACGTATTCTGCATAAAGCCAGTTTTAAAATGATCAGTACCACCATCTTTACGAATCAAGTCTGCAGCAACTAAAAAAAAATTCATCGCAAAGCGCCAATACCCGGTGCCTTCGTAGTTGGAACCATCCTCAGGCAAATAATCAAATACTTTGTCAAAGTTATCTTTAATTTCGTCAATCCATACCTGTGCGCCCTCATGTTCAGGGCGAATCGCATAAGCGGTGGTTAACAGGCCAGAATAATTTATCCAATTATGGTTCTGCCAATAATTAGTAGACCAGCAATGTCCGAGGTTTTGTTGTCCATAGTCAAAAATTTTATTGCCTTGCAGGATCAATTTATTTAGAAACTTAGTGCGTTCATCGTCCGTGAGATGATCTTTGAGCCAGTCGTAAGATAAGCCTAAACCAAATAGCATCCATGAAGCACTGAGATCAACGTCCACCAGAAACCCATACCCCCAAACGTCATAATCAACTGCGGTAAAGATCCAGCGTTTAGCCTCAATCAAATAATGTTCTTGTTCAGTGAGTAGATATGCCAAACTTAAATTTGCCGCGGCCATCCCCATATAAGTAATACTAGTATGTGGATGCTCTTTTGAGAGCACTTCGTCTTCATATAAACGACACTGCTCAATAAGCCGAGTTAAATGCTCTTTGCGGGTGGTTTTAAGCTCCGCCTTAAGCACTTCAAGTTGGTCGTTAATAAGTAAGTAGTTCATGGTTAATCCCTGTATTCAAAAGTCATAATCGTTAATAAATTGCAATTCTTAGAGTAAATGAGCGCCATAATTTGAATTACGGTGCTACTGATTTAATCTCGGCTGCGGGCGGCTTACCGGCTTTTAGCATTAAGACACTGATTGCTCCTATTATTAGCGCAAGTACCAGTATCGCTATTCTGCCTTCTATCGGATTAGGAATTATCAACATTAAGGCGATGAATCCTGTTACTGCCGCGCCAAACTGGCCAATAGCGGTTAATTGGCTAAGATCATTCCCCTCACCTATTTCCTTTTCAAAATCGATGGGGGTTTTCATATTTTTAAAGAACCTATCTACCATTTTCCGATGGGCGGAATTCGAAGCTGGTGCAAATAGCATAGATACCAAAAAGCCAAATGTGCCTGTACCTAACACACCAAAAAATTGTTGTTGAAAATTCCATTCAAAGGCATCGCTATAAGACTGCGAAAACCCTAAGTAGCTCAAAGGAACTTCGAAGAAAGCTAAACAAGAAAATAGCAACGCACAGGCGATAGATAAAAGCGCTGCCCACCAAGGTGTTTGCCGTATAAACATGCCCAATAATAGTGGAATCGTAATTGGCATCGACAACAACGTGCCCACTTGCAACATGATTTCGAATATCCCAGAACCATCTTGTTGGGCAAAATAAAGCGCCAAAAGTACAATTAAGAAACCCATAACCCAAGTTAAGGTGCGGCCATAATTTAAAAGCTCTGATTCGCCTTTAGATTGCCAGCGTAATTTGCGTGAGACCTTGGGATAAATATCTTTTATCAAAATCGCCACGTTGGTATTTAAGCCAGTATCCATTGAGCTCATAGTTGCCGCTAAAATAGCGACCACGATCAACCCTACTAGCCCCACAGGTAATAAGCTGATACTGGCAACCGCATAACTCGCTTCAGCGGGCTTAGCTATATCAAATGCCATAACAAGTTCAGGGTATAAAAGTCGTGCGGTGATTGGGGGTAAAAACCAAATTAAGCTACCTAACAACATTAATATTGAGCAGAACAAAGCGGCTTTGCGCGCTTCTCGCCCATCTTTTACCGAAAAGTATCTTGGTGCTGCATTCATGGAATTGAAAACGATGAATTGTTTGGCCATCATTGCGCTCGCCCAGCCCCAAGTATAAGCCCCTCCAAATAAGGTCGCAGAATTGACCATACTGTATTCTTCGGTTAAACCTTGCGCCTCAATCTCAGCAAACAAATTGTTGATTCCACCTAAGGCGTCCAAACACAACCAAGCAACGATTAAAGTTAAAGGAACGAGGATTAATCCTTGCAGAAAGTCAGTGGCCATCACAGCCCAACGTCCGCCGGTAGCAGAATAAAGCAGTACAACGACACCGCAGACTACAATCACATAGTTGATGTCATAACCAAACACTGCGGAACAAAAAATGCCAAGTCCATACAGCGCCATAGCAGAATACAAAATACGAATAGGCACTTCATAATAGGCGTAAAAATCACGGGTTGTTTCACCAAAGCGACTGGCAATGGCCTCAGGAAATGTTGTCACTCTCATTTGCCGTAACCAAGGGCCCATAAACAAAAAGTTTACGAAGAACCCCAGCACGTTACCGAAGAAGATAAACATCGCAGAAAATCCTGATTCGTAAGCAATGCCAGCAGCACCGGTAAAGGTCCACGCACTAAAAGCACTCATGAAGGCACTGCTACCAACAAGCCACCAGGTGCCCTTACAACCGCCTTTAAAATAGTCATCGGTATTAGCTGAGAATTTTTTAAAAACAAAACCAACGATAACAATCAACGCTAAATAGCCAATGATGACTAAGTATTCAATATTAGAAATTTCCACATTTTGCCTCTTGTTAGATTGCCTAATATTATCAATAGGATACAAAAACAAAAACGTTTTACTAAAACGGTTTAGTTGATTAAGTTAACATATTGTTGCAGAATGTCAATATTCGACTAATCAGAACCTTTCAAGAAATATTTAAATGGCAAAAACTAAACTCATTGATGTGGCTGAACGAGCTGGGGTGTCAAATAGCACTGTCTCTCAGTACTTAAATGGCCGTTTCGACTACATGTCTGAAAAGACAAAGGAACGGATAAAAATAGCCGTTAGCGAATTGGATTATGTGCCTAACCCTATTGCTCGTAGCCTGAAAATGAATAAGACAAAAACCATTGGGGTGATAGTTAGGGACATAACAGGTTTCTATACGAGCCGTACCATTCGAGGAATTGACGATTTTTGTAAAACCAGTGAGTACAATTTATTAATTTATAACACTGACGTAGATCCAAAAGTTGAAGCGAAATCATTAGAGACATTATACCAACTGCGGGTTGATGGCATTATTATCGCTTCGTCGGGAAAGAATACTGATTTAATCAATAGATACAGTGACGGTGGCTTACCGATCGTGCATTTTCAACTTGAACATGATGGTAATGAAAAAAATATCATTATATCTGATTATCGAAAAGCGGCTTTTGAGGCAACTGAGTACCTAATACAATTAGGCCATAAGCGAATTTGTTTTGTCACTCAAGATTTTAAACATGTTAAATCACGAAAAGATCGTTATTTAGGATATTCTGATGCGCTGCAAAAACATGGTATTCCACTCGATGAACAACTCATTCAGTATTGGCGCCGTGAAACTGGATTTGAACACTCCCCCACCAGCTTACTAGATGCAGATAATCCACCAACTGTGTTTTTCACTCAACATCTGGCGATTACCACAGATATATTAACTGCGTTGAATGCCGAAAATATATCTATTCCCGATGACGTGTCGATTTTAGGTTTTGATGACATTCCTATGGCCGACTTCTTTAAAGTCCCCATCACAGTAATTACTCAAAATCCTTATGAAATAGGTCGACAAGCGACTAAGTTATTGTTGAACAACATCAACAATAAAGAGCCATCGTCAGAGAAGATAATGATCCCCTGCTCGTTGATTAAAAGGTTGTCCTGTAAACAGATTTAGAGTTCGAACTAATTCGACTAATACTGTTTAGTCAAAACCCTTAGTTAAACAACTGGTTTTACAACTTTACGTTTTGCTAAAGCCGTTGTCATGGAACCGCATACAACACAAATAGCCCCAAAAATGACATAACTATCTAGCTCAATTAAGCTAAATTGCTCAGGCAGAAGTTGTTGAGCGATCACCACACTCAAAAATGTAAACAATGGCCCTGTTGCAATCACTGCGCTCACTTTTGCTGCACTCCAAATATTCAATGCTTCGGTGAAACAGCCGTAGGCAATTACAGTATTCAAACAACAGAATAGCAAAGCGTAGTATTGCAGCTGATTTAAATCCGTGATGGCCGATAAGTGGATAAAAGGAGTAAGCGCAAGAATACCAATTAAATAAATCAGTAAGGTTAATTGCTTGGCAGTAAATGAGCGTAACAAGACTTTTTGCATCAGAGCATAGGCGACCCAAGTTACCGCGGCTAGAACAACCAACATGATGCCTGAATTATAAGAATTGATAGATGAAAAGAGTAAATCTAACTTGGGACTAAAAAATAAACCCAAACCCAAAAATAAAATTATCGCTCCGGTGATTTCAAGTCGATTAAGTCGTTCTTTGAAAAAAACGATGCCCCCTAACATCAATAAAATAGGAGCTATTTGCATCACCACTTGAACCGTTTCGGGATTTACATAATCGAGACTTTTTACATTAGAAACATAGTTAACAACCAGCGCTAATGCCGCGACTATTAAAATAAATTGTGCTCTAGGCACTTGTTTCCATATGCTCGGTAACGCATTTGTACTAAGTAGAAAGACAAAAACCACAAGCCCGGCGAATAAAAAACGAATCCATGTGATCGTCATACTATCCAAAGCTTGTAGACATATTTGCAAGAAAACCGGTAGAACACCCCAAAGAACAGCCGTAATTAGAGCTAGGAAAAATCCGTTTAACCTAATTCTCATAATTTTATTACCGTTGGCTATTCTTCGAGTTTCAATTTCACTATTTAACCGTATTATTATAGAAATTTACAGTTTAATTCTAATTATTAATAGTTTATTGAAAAGTCTATTCCGAAGGTTCTAGGGTCACCAGGATATATGGCTAAATTACCGGTAGTGCCTGATGCAGCGAACTCTTCGTCCAGTGCGTTTTTAGCCCATAATGCAACATTGTACTCTATGTCTGTACCCCACTTGTAAGCTACTCGCGCATTTAAAATGTCCGTTGCTTCGCGCTTAATAAGTTCAGTTGTAGCTAAATCGTTATACTGATCATCTGTATACGCATATTGCACATTGTAAATTAGTTGACCATCACCTACTTCTTTAACATAGTTGAAGTTAACACCATAACTAACTGGTGGCGCTTGTTTTAAATCAAAGTCTTCTTCAACAAAGAATGTTGCTTCTTCAGTAAGTGAAACATACTTAGCTTCTAACAATCCAACAAATGCATCTATGGTTAAATCTTCCGTAGCTTGCCATGTAATATTGGTTTCAATACCGTAAGTTTCTACGTCACCCGCATTAATTCGGGTAAAGCCATTAGCGGTTGAACCACTGGTTTGTAAATCGGTATAATCGTTGAAAAAAGCGGTTACGTTTAAACGGAAAGATTTAGATAAATCGCTTTTCATACCCATTTCATAAGTAATTACCGACTCTTCTTGTACTGGGTCAAAACTATCTGGTGACCAACCACCTGATTTGAAACCAGTGGTTATCGATGCGTAAGTCATCATATCGTCATTTACATCGTATGAAACTACCCCTTTCCATGAGAATTTACCCCATTGATCACTTTGTAGCCCAGCATTTGCTTGACCAAGTGAACTCCAATAATCTGCAGTTGGTGCGGCATCAAAATCTTTTTGTTCCCACGTATAACGAACACCACCAGTCACATGTAACTTGTCAGATACGTTATATGTATATTGACCAAACAAACCAGCCGATTCAGTTAACAAGTCGATATCTGCACCACCGAAAACAAATTCAGTATACTGATCGGCTTCTTCCCGAAATAAATAAACACCTGTAACCCAACTGTAATCTTCAGCGTCTTTAGCAAATCTAAATTCTTGACTCATCTGGTTTTGATGAACGTCTTGAAAGAAAGGCAAAGTTACAATGGTTAACATTCTTTGATCTAAACGTCTGTAAGAGGTGATTGAATCAAACGAAATTTCATTGCCAAAGGTACGGTGTGCTTTAAAACTGGTGCCGCTTTGATATAAGTGATTATAATATTCACCCAACTCTGTTTCACCATTAACTAACCCACTTGTTGGAAACTCAGCTTGATTAATGGTGAATATATCACCATCATCGTCTAGCACTAACGAGGAGTAACCAGGTTCTGAGTTATCTCTCATGAAATCTGCTGACCAAGATAAATCCCAAACATCGCCATAGTAAGCAAGCGCTACACGCGCCCCTAGTTTGTCTACATCACCTAGGTATTCGCCGTTATCTGTGTTTTTTATGAATCCACGACGACTTTTACTGAATACTGACACTTGACCGGCTAGCTTGTCTGTTAGACCTTTGTTGACCATTAAATAACCATCGGTTAATTGATCTGAACCCAATGACATTTTTAAAATAGTTCGATCTGAAATACTCGGTTGTTTAGTGGTGACTCTGATTGCACCACCATTGGAGTTTCGACCATATAGTGTTCCTTGAGGGCCACGCAATACTTCTATAGATTCAATATCCGCTAAATCTAACAATGCCCCTGTCTGACGACCAATATAAACACCATCCACATAAATACCTACCGCAGGATCAACCCCCACACGAGATTCGTCTTCTCCGATACCTCGAAGGAATACTTTCATACCACTTGCTGAACCAACATTTTTAGCAATGTAAATATTAGGTACAGCTTCACCAATCGAAAGCGCGTCAGTCATATTACGCAATTCGATTTCTTCTTCATTCAATGCCGTAATCGCAATGGGAACTGTCTGTAAATCTTCTTCTTTGTATTGGGCACTTACTGTGATCCGTTCTAATTCCTGAGCATGAAGCGTTTGGCATGCAAAGATAATTGACGAAGCCAATAGCAATTTACGACCCGTAAAACTAGATTTTTTATTATTGTACTCTCTCATTTTTGAGTTCCCGTTGTTATGTTTTAGTGGATGGTTTTGGATAGATATATAGATGTAATGTCATACTAATATAACATTACAACTGCAACATCAAGAACTTTATAAGAAACTGGCTAACCAGTAAGTTAAGAAGAAAATCAGTCAAGGGTATGAAATTTCACCGCTTATTTAACAACTGTATACATTTGAAAAATAAGCAAAAAGACTACTCAAAGCAGTAAAAACACGACCTAAGGATTAAAATAAACACATTTTACTTTCAAAAAATTAACACTCTAATCTTGAATTAGATCATCAATATCTTCGATTAAATCATTTAATTTATTTTTCATATGTTTCTTTTGTTTTTCAGTTAAGGTCATATTTAAGGCATTTAACAAATTGGCATATTTGATTCGATTATATTCGTTTGCTTGCAGATATTCGGAGCTTTTAAATTGATCTGGATTTTGCATCAACTGATTCAATTTACTCGCATAGTCATCAACTTGATGTCGAGATAACATTAAGGTTTTTGTAACGTTCTGAATTTCCCGTCGATATGACATCCAGTATTCAAAAGTAGGCTTAAAATCACTGACATATTCACTTATTAGCACTTTCTGAGGATTCGACAACTTGCCTAGCCACTCTTTAATTTGCTCTTGAGTATTTTCTATAGAGTCTTCTATGCGCTGCTGCTTAGACATTTTGTTGCGCTTTTTCTCTTGTTTCAGATTATCCTTTTCCAATGCAGCGAACATGTCATCGATTTGTTGGTCATTTAAGTGCAACGACAATTCTGACAACTCAGGGCTAATTTCACCTCTAAAGCGCTTCCAGTGGGCACTTCCTCGGTCGAAATGAGTTAACCACTGCTGAGAACTTAAAACGCCATTTTGTATGTCTGTTTTTAAATCTTCTAAATGTTGCCGATAGCGCAAAAGCTCATCTTGTCGATGCCAAAGCAGCCACTTTTCTACTTTTGCGTCTAACATTTGCTTCTGAGACTTATCTAGATCAACATAATCATCCACGTACCAATACAACAACCAATCAATATTGTTATATGCGAATTTTGAAGTACAACCAGTGAGTAATAACACAGCCGCTAAGCAAAAAGTGCAAAATAAACGTTTAAACATAGTAAGTAACATCTCTAGTAGTTCTAAGTATCTTTATTCTTATTTGCATCATTGCTTACTAGTGACAGTGAGGCAATAGTGAAACATCAATTCTTACAGTTTTAATAACTATGTCACTTATGACACCTGCTCTGCTAAATCTTTATAGTTTTCAATAAAAAGGCTATGTTTAGCAAAGGTTTAAATTATTTAGTCAGCTAAGGGGTATTATACATGCGTAAAATCGCGCTTCTCACTTCAGGCGGTGATGCACCCGGCATGAATGCTTGTATCCGTGCAATTGTTCTCACCAGTCTACGTTATGGACTAGAGGTTTACGGCTATCGTCATGGATACAATGGGTTATTAGAGCAAGAATATTTAAACCTAAGAGCCAAAAATGTATTAAATATCATTCAACGAGGCGGCACGATTTTAAACAGCGCAAGGTGTTTAAGCTTTAAATCCAATGATTCTGCTAAAACGGCAGCGAAAAATTTGGATGCGCTTGGAATTGAAGCCTTATTGGTAATTGGTGGTGATGGCTCTTTTCGCGGAGCAAAGCATCTTGCTAAACATTGGTCAGGTCAAGTAATAGGATTACCTGGCACAATAGATAATGATGTAGATGGGACAGACGCCACTATAGGCTATTACACCGCAATCGAAACGGCCTTAGACTCCATCGATAAAGTTAGAGACACAGCCGATGCCTTTGAACGGATTTTTCTCATCGAAGTGATGGGACGTCACGCCGGTTTTATCGGTTTAAATGCCGCCATCGCCTCTGCCGCTGATCATATTATGCTGCCAGAAATATCCCGCAGTTGTGAGGATGAACTAGAAAACCTTATTGCCCATATCGAAGCGGTGAAAAAGCGCAGAGGGAATAGCAGTTATATTGTCGTAATAGCAGAAAACTTGTGGCCAGAGGGGGTAACAAAGTTAGCTGAGATACTGAGCCAAAAAACCCAAATAGAATGTCGCCCAGTGATTCTCGGTTACGTACAACGAGGGGGCTCTCCAGTGTCACAGGATCGAGTTCTAGCTACCAAACTCGGGGCTTTTGCTGTTGAAATGGCACTGGAAGGCAAGACAGGCGTAATGGTGGGCGAAATTAATCAACAGTTGGTATGCAGTGAATTAGAGACGAGTTGGCAACAGAAAAAACCATTAGATCCTTATTTAGTTAAAATTCAACAGGATCTATTCGACATATTAAAGCGACCTTAACTGATAATCGCCGTGTTCGACTTAGCCACATTTCACAATGTGGCTAGCTCTTCCAACTGCTCAGAAAAACGTACTTTCTGACCATCTTTTAGTCTTTCTGCGCCACGCACAACAACTGGCGAAATATGGTTAAGATCACCAAACACTTCAACCCTTTCTCCGACACCAATACCTACAGTTACTGCCACTTGTTTAACTTCATTGTCTCCGGCGATTTGATACACAAACGCCCCTGACTTTCTTAAAACTAACGCATCTCTTGGAACAGTCAATGCTTGATGAAACTCACTATGAGGCAATGCAACACGCACCGCACCACCAATTGCATATTCATCAGGGGTAAGTTGAACTCGAATTTCCATCATCCGCGAACGGGCATTTCCAACAGGTACAATGGCCCGAATTTGATGTGATTTTTCAGACTCTCCGACAACAACCTTCACCGCTAAACCTTGTTGGATAAAAGGAACAGCTGAAAGCGGTGCTTTAATAGAAGCTTCAATATTGCCTGTGTCGACCACTCTAAGTACTGTTTGCCCAGTTGAGATATATTCACCAGGGCTTTGGATTCGTTCCACCACCATTGCTTTGAAGGGGGCTTTGATTTGACTTTGTGTAATCCGATATTGGGTTAATTTTTGATCGACCTTAGCTTGATTTAACTCCTGTCTTGCAACTTCTAGTTCAGACACGATTTCATCAAGTTGATCTTTAGATGTATTCGCCTGTTGCGCCATACTACTGAACCGTTGTTGTTTACGACTCAAAAGATCGACTCGCGACTCCCACTTAGCAACGTTTGCTTGATTTTGCTCTAAATTGAGTTTCAGCATATGATCATCTACTTTCGCTAACACCTCTCCGACCTCAACTAAATCACCCACTTCGGCCATCCAGGTAATTCGTCCAGGTACTTCCGTAGCAATATTTGAGTCACTGCGACTGACCACAGTCCCCGGTACCCAAATTTGTTGTGAGATCATTTCGCTATAAACAGCATCAACTTCAACTAAGGTATCTGAATCTTGCTGTGCCAATGTGTGGCCGCTAAAAGTGAGTAGTAGCGAGAGCAAAAGCGTTTTATTGTTTTTTATTATCATTTTGTTTTCCAATAAAATTGAGTTTGGTTAATGACTGACAATTGGCTGTTCATTAGCCATTTTAGGATTGATTAAATGCCTTTGGCTGCCCTGCCTTAAACACAGCAATGTTGGTAATAGTAATAATGTAAATATTGTACTAACACACATGCCCCCTACGATAACGGCAGCAAGGCCTCTGTATATGACACTGCCAGCACCAGGCAATAGCAATAAGGGCAGCATGCCAAATATACTGGTTAATGTGCTCATAAAAATGGGGCGTAAACGCATTAACAAAGCCTGATGCACAGCTTGTTGTCTAGCTAGGCCTTGTCGCTCACCATTACGGGTTTGATGAACTAACAAAATGGCATTATTCACCACCAGACCAAGCAAAATAATAAAACCAATCATAGTGAGCAAATCCATAGGTTGGAAGCTAATCATGTTGAGCAATCGAACCGCTATCACGCCACCCACAGTTGCCAAGGGAATACTCAAAATCACCATTAAGCTATCGATGAGCGACTTAAATAGTCCAGCCATCAATACAAAGAGTAGCGCCATTGCAAATAGAAAATTCTGACTCATCGTTGCGATTGCTTTATTTAAACTATCCGCACTTCCGCCATAATTAATCGCGCCGTCAGAGGGCATCATTGCCATCAATTGAGGTTCTACATCCTGTTTAATTTTTGCCATAGCTTCTTCGAGCGACATACCTTCAGGAGGATTAACCGATAACGTTAAGGTACGGCGCCGATCAACACGTTGAATTTGGCTTGGGCCAACCGATCTCACTACATTGACCAATTCTCCCAACTGCACCATCTCTCCGCTAGGCGTGATGATTGGGGTAACGGCTAATTGTTCAGGGTTGCCCCAATCTTGGGATTTAAATATGATGTTCATCCGTTTGATACCATCAAAATACTCCCCTACATACATACCATCCCCCATAGATCTCACAAGGCTGGCAACGCGTGTTCGATCCATTCCCACTTCCATCATTCTGTGATCGTTAGGGTAAAGCTGGAGCTCGGGCTCTGCTTGCTCAAGACTTGGGTTAGCTCGTACATTCGCATCAGGAAATGCTTCTCGAAGTAGATCTAATCCATGTTGAGCGGCAACAGTAAGCCCTTCATGGTTAGTTGCTTGTAAGCGCATATCAATACTTCTACCATTACCAAAACCACCGAACAAGTTGCCTTGCATTGTAAAAGGCTCAGTATCCGGTAGATCTTTCAAAATTTCGTCTCTAACTAAACTCTCTAACGCTCTGACATTGTTTTGGTCTTTTGCTCGAATTCCCAATGTTCCGCCATTCGGCCAGGTAATAATGTAGTAATTTTTAAGTGCGGGCTCTTTCTCACCAGCCATATAAGGTTTGAGTCGCTCAACCACAATTGACATCACTTCTTGTTGAATAAAATTGTCACTTGCCCCTGCCGGAAAGTTAAAAAATGAATCAATGGCATCACGCTTAACTGGGGGTAAATAATCTAATTTTGGCATCAACACTAAAGTAAACGTGATTGGTACAACCATTAGTAAGCAAATGGTTATATAGCGCTTCTTAGCCGTTGCATTTAGCATCATGATTTTGTCAGTTATTTTAGCCCACACATTCGTTAATCTATCTGGTGGTAAATCAACCTGCAGCCAGCGGCTCGCAGCAACAGGCAGTACAGTAACTGCAACCACAAAAGAAATTATCACGGCAATGGCAATGGTAAGCGCCAAGTCGGCAAACAACTGGCCTTCTACATCTTGCAAAAAAATAACGGGAATAAAAATTGCGACCGTAGTAGCGGTAGATGCTAACAGCGCGCCAAAGACCTCTTTGGTTGCTCTTTGAGCGGTTTTTATAGCGTGTTCATTTTTCTGTTTGTGTCTAACAATATTTTCTAACACCACTATGGCTGCATCCAACACCATTCCAACGGCAAATGCTAATCCTGCCAATGAAATAACATTTAGCGAACGTCCAGTTAAGTGCAAAACGACAAAAGTACTGAGTAGTGATATAGGAATGGCTAACGCAACTATCAGTGTTCCGCGAACTTGACCCATAAACCACCATAAAATAGCTATCGATAGCAAAATCCCAATAATTAAGTTACTGGTGACTAAGTTCACTGCGCGGTAGATAAAAACAGAAGCATCAAATGATTGGGCCATTGTTAGTTTTTCATCAATCAAAACCGTTTGATTCAGTTCGTCTACTTTTAATTTCACAGCTTCTAAAGTGGCTAAGACATTCGCTTTATTTTCCCTGTCTATGCGAATTGAAATAGCAGGGTTACCATTTTGCACACTGAAATTTGAAGCTTGCGCTCGTTGAATTTTTATTTCGGCAATATCGCTTAGCTTAATAGGACTGCCATCCCGCCACTCTAAAATCATATCGCCCATTTCTAATGGTGAATATTTACCTCTAAATCGAATGGTATATTTACGTCTGCCAACATCAACAAAACCACCAGAAACATCATTGGACGATCCTAAAATTCTGGAAATATTGGTAATATCCACACCTAACTCGGCGGCTAAATAGGGATCAAATACAATCTGGAACTCTTCATTGCCACCTACCCCACTTTCCATGCGAACTCTAGCCACGCCATTGATGGACTCAAGAGAAGGTCGAATAACATCTTCAAAATAAGTTACATATTGTGAAATTTCACGCTCATTTCCAGGAAGTTTTTGTAAGAAGAAATAAGTAAGTGCGGGAGTCCCACCACCGCCGCCACCCATCATTATATTTGGAGACAGTGCATCCCTAGGTAAAGGTGGAATGCGATTCATACGGCTAATCACTTCTATCAAAGTACGCTGCATGTCAGTTTCTAAACCAAATTCCAAGTTGATCCAAGCATTACCCTGGTTAGCCCATGCACGCATATTTTGTAATCCTGGAATACCTTGCAACACCTCTTCTTGGGGTTCTAGTATCTCAGACTCAATTTCTTGAGGAGAGGCTGCTCGCCAAAATGTTTGGATGGAAATAGTCGGCCGTTCTATATCGGGGAATAACTGAATCGGTAACTTAAATAGACTATAAAGTCCCAGGAACGCGATAATACCCACTAAAATAGCGACACCTGAGGCGTTTTTTAACGCAGATCTGGTTATATCCATACACAAAACTTTTACATAATTAACGTACCGTTAACTATAAGTCGCTTTGATAGTGTAAAAAGTTTAAATCTGTTAGTAACAGAAAAAATACGACCAACAACAAGGCTAAAAATGAGCTACTTGTCAGTGCGATGAATAGCAGTAAATAGGTAAAAAAACATGCCCGGGATAACTATCTATTGCATTAAAGAAATCCAAACTATTAAAAATTATTAGCCAATAGTTGGTTACGGCATTAACTTTCCCGTTAATTCAACATCCATCTTAAACAAATACTGTTGGTCGTCGCACTTCTATTCAGCTATCTGAAAGTCTAAGTGAAAGAACATCATAACAAGCTCCCATAGTGTGATAATCAGTCTTACCTATCGGACTTTTGGTATTTTCAAGCTTTTGGTTGTCATTGCTCAAGATCCTAAACCAAGCTCCATATTTATGATCAACCATGTGTTCCCATGAATACTGCCAAATCTTTTGGTACCAGTGCAGATATTCTTGCTTTTTAGTGTGTGCATATAAATAAGCAGCGGCAGCGAATGATTCAGCTTGCACCCAAAAGTACTTTTCGCCATCACAGATCTTATTCTGCAAATCAAACCCATAAGCGATACCCTTATTTTTTTCATCCCATGAAATTGCTAAGGTTCTTGTAAATAATTGTTGGGCGCGTTCTAACAACCAAGGTTTGTTAGTGAGTTGATAAAGCATCAACAATAATTTGGCCCATTCTGTTTGATGGCCGGGTTGAAACCCCCATGGACGAAAAAGATTTTTGGGATCATCTTGGTTATATTCCAAATCCACAGTCCAATCCCGATGAAAATGCTCCCAAATAAATCCATTGGTTAGTGCAGCCTGTCTATTAACAATACTGTCAGCCAGTATCATCGCTCTATCTAAAAACTTTTGTTTACTGGTTGCGTGATAAGCAGCGATTAGTGCTTCACAGGTATGCATATTGGCATTTTGTCCTCGATAACCGGAATCTTTACTCAATGTGCCATCAAATTCATCTTTATATAATAAATTATCGGCATCCCAAAATACCCGCTCCATAGTCGACCATGTTTCTTCAAGATACTCCTCGGCTTTTGAATGACCCACTTTAATTGCCCAACTGTAGGCTAGCATTACAAATGCAAAACCATAACAGTGGTTATTGTCATCCTTTGTTTCGACTTTCCCTTGTTCTACGTTTAGCAACCAACCATAACTTTTAAATTGAGGATTAAAGTGCGCATTGCGAATAAATTCGATACCTGAATTAACCCTTTTCAGGTATTTAGGGTCATTAAACTCTAAAAAAGCCCTAGCGTAATTGAAAACAAATCGTGCTGAACTTACCAGGTGACGAGTCTGGTGATCATATACCTTTCCGTCATCTAGAAAGTTCTGATAGAAGCCACCATGAGGATCCTCCACATTTGGTTCATAGAAATCCAAGATACTGCGAATATGTTGACGTAAAAAACTGGATTGGCTGAAATCAGGAAAGTTCATAATTTATCTCTTTTGTTAGCAATTCAAGAGTAGATATAGAGGGTAAAGAAGGAAAAGCTCCGTATTTCGAAGCATCATGAGCTCCGCATGCTGAAGCAAATCGAAGCACACTATTTAATTCAATGGGGTTGTTCAGTAAATCCTCAAAACTTGCTACATTATCGATGTGATATTGCAGCTTAAATAATAGCCCTCCGATAAAGGCGTCTCCTGCAGCCGTTGCATCAATGGTCTCTACGACTGGCGGCGCGATCTCGCCGTGAGATGTTTTAGAAATCCATTGTAAATTATTGCCACCATCGGTAATGACAATAAGCTTGCAGCGTCGTTGTAGAAGTTTTTCAATAGTCTGTTTTTGCTGGTTTTTCCCACACAAAAAAGTTAATTCTTCGAGGGAAATTTTAAGAACATCAATATCCCTTATCATGGACCAAATAACCCCAAAAGGATCGGCATTTACGGGCCATAAGTTCTCACGTAAATTAACATCGAAACTAATCAGAGCACCGTGTTGCCGAGCTAAAGAAACGCCATACTTTGTTGTGTCTAAAATGTCTGATTCAGTTAAGCTATTAGAACAAAAATGAAAAATCCTTGTTTCCGTAAACCATTGTTTATCAAAATCGCGACAGGCAAAACACAAGTCAGCTGAAGGTGGTCGATAAAATGAAAAAGTCCTTTCTCCCTGCTCATCCAAGGATACAAATGCTATTGCAGTTTTTGCTTTTTCAGTAAACAAAACATAATCAGTTTTTACATGTTGAGTTTTTAGAGAATCAAACAAGAAGGTTCCAAAAGGGTCCTTGCCAAGCATTCCACAGAAATAACTATTGCCGCCTAATTTAGCCAAAGCAACAGAAACATTCGCTGGTGCACCACCTGCAAATTTAGTAAAGGTTTCATTTTCTGTTTCAATCGAATTTGCCACTTTATTGGAGAGCATATCTATAAGCGCTTCGCCGAAACAAATGACTTTCCCTGCTTGGCTGACAGGCTTCATAAGTCTAACAACCAATACATTGCTATCGCAGCAGTCCAGGAAAAGTCATTTCCACCGCAACCTACCCCAGTATCAGCATTAAAATATTCATAAAACTTAAACTTTCTAAACAGTTCATTGGTTTTTTGTTTCACTTGACTCGATGTTTGCTCAAACTGGTAAAATTCGAGTCCTAACGCTATCATCCAATTAATGTGCAGCCAAACGGGGCCGCGCCAGTAACGTTGAGGTTCATATTTTGATTCTCTTGGATCTGTTGAGGCAATAGCGTAAGGACTAGCGGCCATCCACGCCTGTGCTTCTTCAGCTAAATATTTGGCCTGTTCAATACTTGCCAGTTGTCCAAATAAAGGCAGAAAACCAGCGTTGGTTTTAATTTTACAAAGCGAATCAGTCATAAGATCTCGACTATAAAAGAACTTTGTTTCTTCACACCATAGTTGGCTTATTGCACTTTCCGTCAACGCTGCTCTAGCTTTTAACTCTTGAACTTCATCATCAACCACATGCAATTGTTGACAGATTTCAAGTAAATCCAATGTAGCTCGATGAAGTATCGAGATTAGACTGACATCATTTACTTTGTACGGGCAATCACGATAAATTTTAGCGCTATCGAATTGATTATTTTTGAAAAACTCAACTAGATAAAGGTATCTGTCATATTGTTCTTTGTGCGGTCTTTCAGCTGCGTCAATATGATTAAGATCTCGACGTTGATACTCCCAAGTTACTTGTGGAACCGCATCAAGCGTTTTATCCCACGCTGGACTATTGTCCATACCTGATTCCCACGGATGATAACTTGCTACCAATCCGGTAGATTCAGGATCTCTGTCTCGATACCACCACAAGTGATATCGTATTAAACTTGGCAACATTTCCTTTAATTTTTCATTTTTAAGATCATTATCTTTCACTTCATCACACAGAATCTTCACAATCGTAGCCAGTACAGGCGGTTGTGAAATTGAAGTGCTTTTAACTTTTTTATCCGATCCCCAAACATCAGGACCAGGAAAATAAGTATCTGAATCTCGATGAAATAATATGTGCGGGATCATTCCATCATCCCATTGCCCACTGATTAACACTTCCAGTTCTTGCCAAGCTCTTGGTTCATCAAATTTTAACCAACCTAAGGCCGTAATCGCTGAATCCCAGTTCCATTGGAAAGGATAAAGTCCTTGGGTAGGAACTGTGTATCCACCGAAGTCGTTCTTTTTTAAGATATCTGCACCGGCATTAAATAATTGTTTATCTTCTGTCACTTTATACTCTCCCACCCAAACCATATTGAGTTAATATAATTTAATTATCCGCTATTAAACCAATCTTAACAACCCATTTTGGGTTTAATATTGCAAAATTTTTTAACTTTAAAAATCTGTGTCTACCTATTTGATTTTGAATCTATTAAATTCGAATACAGGACGATTTATATCGGCCCTTAATTGATCATGATGACTCTAAAATCATTGACGTTAGTCCGAGTCGGCCCAGTGATTATCAACCCACCAACCGCTTGTAAAAAATGAAAACTGTCATGGTTTGCTAGATAGGATTGAGGGGATAGCCCTTTTGATTTAGCGGTAGTCAATGTGGATTCATCAATGAAACCACCCGCAATGTCTTTGCTACCATCGACACCGTCAGAATCACAGGACAATACCGATATTCCTGATGCACCGTCCAAAGCAATAGCCATCGCGAGTAAATATTCCTGATTTGGTCCGCCATCACCGGTAGCACTGTCAATGGTAACGGTTAATTCTCCACCTGAAAAAAGCAAAACTTTTTTTCCATCATCTCTAAATTTCAACGCTATAGCAGCATGTTCTTTAGCAATCCTGGATGCTTCACCTTGCTGTTCATAATTGAGTACGTGTGTCTCCCAGCCAGCATTTTTTGCTTTAGCAACTGCAGCATCGATGGCTTGGTGCGCATTTGCTACAACAGTATAATGGCTTGTATTCGAAGGAGGTGTAATGCATTTTGACTTGATAGCCTTAGTTAAAAATTGATAAATTGAATCAATCGGCTGCCAATTGTATTTTTCCAGTATTGTTAATGCTTGCTCTGCTGTGCTGTTGTCTTTCACTGTTGGCCCAGAAGCAATTAGGCTAGGATCATCTCCAACCACATCGGAAATTACATAAGTATGGCTAATGCTTTTTGCAGCTTCTGCAAGTTTGCCCCCTTTAACAGCTGACAGTTGTTTGCGAACGACATTCATCTCATCGATTGAAGCGCCACTTCTTAATAAGAACCGATGTAATTCCATTTTGTCTGCAAAACTTACCCCTTCCACAGGAATAGACATTAATGCCGAACCGCCTCCAGAAATCAAAAATATAATAGGAATATCCGGCGGAGTCTGTGCAACCAATTCAAGTAATGCTTTACCTGCTAACAAACTATTTTTATCTGGAACAGGATGTGAAGCATATAAAATCTCAATATTACCTGTTGCCAATTCAGTACCATAACCATAGCGAGTAACTACTTTTCCATAGCAAGCATCGCCATATTTTTTAAAAACAGCTGCGGCCATGTCAGCTGAAGCTTTGCCAGCGCCGATTACGCATACTCCACGACTGGTATCTATGTGATCAAGATGCTTATCTAAGCAAACACTTGGAAGGCAAGCATGAACGGCTGTTTCAAATAATGAGAATAAAAAAGCGCGCGAGTTATTCATTTTGATTTTATTCTCCTATGCGAATAATGTTGGAATGTAGGCACAAATAGCCAACATGATAATGAACGAACTTAACAATATAATGATGTCGGACTTAGTCAAAATAGATACTTTCTCCAAGCTTTTTTCTATACTTGGCACGGGGGATTTATAACTGCCACCAATCAACATTTTTACAATATATGCCATTAAAGACGCGACAATGAAGCCGATAAAGTTCCACCAGAACCAAAATACATTGTCCATTGTTAACCAAACAATAATATTGATTAATACACCTGCAATAAGACCAATGTTAATTTCACGTGCACCTAAACTTTTGTCCACAACAGCTAACAGGAATACAGCTAAAATAGGACCGTAAAACACTGAACCGACCTTATTTATTGCTTCAATTACGGTTGGCGCTATGTCGCCTGCGTAGAAAGATAAAGCCAAGGTGACGGCTCCCCAAATCAGACCAACATATTTTGCTTTCTTTAAATATTCTTTGGGCTCAAGTTTTTTACCTGTAATACGGCAATAATCTTCAATACTCACCGCTGCTAAAGAATTTATTGCAGAGCTTAATGACGACATAGCTGCAGCTAATATAGCCACAACCAATATACCAATCATGCCATGAGGCAGGTAATTTAGAATGAAAAGAGGCATCATCCAATCTGGATTTTCAGCGGAAATTTGTGCCATGAAACCGGTATCAGTCATCGCCAAAGTACCGACAATTAGACCGGAAAAACAATAAAGTAGTGTAATCGGAAAACGCACAGTCGCATTCGCCAGCATCATATATCTTAAGTCTCGTGTACTTGAAGCGGCCAATGCCCGTTGAGCTTGGGTCTGATCACAGCCGTAGTAAGATGCGTAGAGTACGAATCCACCAAATATCATTGGTAACAATCCAAAACCTTCACCATCAAATCCAAAGGAATCAGGCTTTATCGCGTTTAACCGTGCAGGATCAACTTTATTAACGAATTCATCCACCCCTCCAAGGTAATGCAGGCCAAATACTATACAAGCAATAGTGCCCAAAACAATAATAATCATTTGTATGGCGTCACCGTAAACCACAGCTTTCATTCCACCTTGCAACGAGTACAAAACCGTTATCACACCGGTTAATGCAATCGCCTGCCAAGCTTCGATTCCCATGGTACCTTGCAGAATAAGTGATGCAGCAAAAATCATTATTCCGGTAGCAAACGCGCGACTAAACTGAAACACGAAACTAATTAAAATTCGGGTTGAGCGACCAAAACGTTGCTCTAGATAATCGTAAATACTGACAAACCCTGAACGGTATAGAGCCGGTAAAATAGTACTTAAAATGAGCAGCATTGCTAGCGGAACACCCAACTCATATGATAACCACTGCAACCCTCCACCCTCTCGTAGACCAACAAATGCAGGGGCTGATACAAAACTGATAGCAGAAAGTTGAGTAGCCATCACCGACAAGGTCAGTGCTTTCCACCCCAAGGTTCGACCACCTAAAAAATAATCGTCTTTAGTATTCTGTTGGCGAAAGCTAAATCCCATAGCAACAAGCAATACAAGGTATATAACAACAATGGCGTAATCAAAAGTATTCATATTTGCACAACTTAACTTGTAATTTAAAGGTAGGTTCGACTCAGAATGATCTTAAACCTGCTAAATAGAGCACTCGAATTATCGAGCGCTCTGAACGCATTCGTAATTTAGTTAGAAATCATATCTGGCTGTTAAGCTGATGCGTCTTGGCAACACAGGTCTACCAACGAAAAATTCGCCACCAGAAACCTGACTGTTACCTTGTCTTGGTGAGCCTTCTGTAATTCCTTCGTTATCAAACAAGTTCCACACATTCACGCCCACACGGATCCGTTGGTCATTGTTAAGTTCCCAAGTATATCCAGCGTTAAATGTAGCAATTGTATGGCTATCCAACTCGACTGAATTATCGTCATTAGCGTATGCGTCACCAAAGTAACTAAGTGCTAATCTTGAATCGACAAATCCGTTGTTATAAGAAACGGCTAAATTACCGGTGAACTCAGGTTGTCTTCTAGGCACTTTTCCTGTGTCATTACCTTCAGTAAATTCAGCATCTTGATAAGTAACATTACCTTCAACAACGATTTCATCAGATAAGTTATAACGACCAATGACTTCAGCCCCTATGGTTTCAGTTGATTGTGTTTTTACGAGTTCTATAAGTCCTCCCGAGCCGTCATTTTCAAAATCAACTGATCGTCTGTTGTCCAAATTTGCAATGAACAATGAAGCGTCAATGTATAAATCTTTAGGGAAATATTTAAAGCCGATTGCACCCAGTGTAATATCTTCACCTTCGTAGCTTTGTGGCTCTCCGTTAGGATCAAAGGTAATACTTCTGATTTGTGGGAAGAAATAACCTTTAGAGGCGTTTGCATATAGGTTTAAATCACTGTCTTCCATTTTATAAAGTAATGCGGCAGAAAATGCAGCTTCAGTGGTAGAGACCTCACCATAGGTGAACTTGCCGTTACCGGTAGTATTCACTTGCAAATTAGGTGCTAAGCTTGGATCATCTGAAACCACTACTACTTCACTACCTTCTGATTTGGATGTCCCCACTGCGCGTTCTATTCTCATACCTACATCAAACGCCCAACTTTCGTTTTCCATTTGATCGGTGATATAAAAGGCCGTGCGTTTACTGGTCAAATCTTTGTTAGTGTAACTAGTGCCCGGTCCAACGACACCGTTTCTGGAATACATTACCGTTTCACCACTTGCGTTAGTAAAGGAAAGGTCTACTAATCGCGCATTTTTGCCATTACTGAAATCAGCTAGGTAACTTGATATGATGTTGTAATCCATCTGTTGAGCATGAATGAAAAAGGTACCTATGTTGACGGTATGGTCAAAACCACCACCCTCTAGCTCACCTGTTAAGTTGAATTCAGTACTAAAAAAATCACCATCACGCTGTCGATCAAGTAAACGGTTACCAAATAACAAATAATCCTCTGGCACTGCTGATCCAGTTTCTGACCAAGTAAAATTAGCTGTTCCTAGCGCACTTAATACATCACCATTAATTGTTCTGGCAGAATTATTTATATATCCATCAAGAGGCTCTGGCGAATTAGCAATACCATCTCCGTCTAGGAACAGGTTAAACTGATGATCATAGCTAGCGGCTTTCGCTTTACCTGCGATACGCCAGCTATCAGTAAGTTCTTTTGCAAAATCAACACCAAACGAGCCACCTTCTGTAGATACACCATCGCGAATCGGTGATTCATATTGACCATTGGCGGTTGGGTAGCTTAGTTCAGCGGCGGCTACAGTTTGCCCTACAAAGACGGTAGAACCATCATTGCCAATAAGCCTATCGCGGCTCGCTCCATCAAGAGGTAGCGGTAAGAAAAACTGAACTTTGTCATTTATCATTTGACCGTGAAATGTAATAAAACCATCATCAAATTCTTTTCGAATATTCCCTCTGATTTGATAGCCTTTTGTAGGTAATCCGGTATCTAAAGGACCTTCATCGTAACGATAGAAACCAGACAATGCGTAATATATATTATCGTCGCTAGACAGTGCTCCGCTATTAAAAAAATCTGTTCTGATTCTGCCATCTTCAGCTATTTCCAGTTGAATGGTACTCTCTGGGTCATCGCTACCTTTGCGAGAAATGTAATTTATAATACCTGCCACTGAACCTGGTCCGAATAAATTGGAAACTCCACCGCCTACGTACTCTACACGTTCGATGCCGATATCAGGGCGATAATAGACATCCTGTGCAGAAGAAGTCATACCGGATTGAAAAGCTGGCATTCCATCATAATTTAGCGGTGTGAACTGAAATTGACCACCAGATGGCAACCCTCTTACAAATGCATTTGTAGCCACTTCTCCGCCACCACCTTCAACTTTAATACCGGGTACACTCATTAAAATATCAGCTTGGCTAGAAAACCCTGTATTGGCTATATTTTCTTTGTTTATCAACGTGGTTTTCGCTGGTGTATCGGCTTCTGTTCGAGCAACGCTAGAGCCAGTTACGATTATTTTTTCAACATCAGCATTAGTATCGTTAGCATTTTCCTGAGCTGATATTGTCGCAGTAAAAGCCATGGATAAAACGCAAGCTATGGGTGTCATTTTCATTAGTATTTCTCCAGTGTAGTTGCAGACTACAAAGTGCGTAGTTCAATCAAATTATTAATGTTATGTAGCGTACTTGTTAATATTTGAACATAAAAAAAACACAACAACAACCCTTTTTGGGTTGTAAAAATATAATTTAATTATTTTTATGTGTTTTTTTAACTCATAACAACATGTAAAAATTAATATGGGTTGTTAGTGGAGAAACTAAAACCATTGAATTTGAAGGATAATAATTCAGTAATTAGCGTAAACTAGCGGTATAAAAAAATAAGTTAGTTAATATCTGCAAGATATTTAATCTTAGCCCTTGCCAATAAATTACAAACTTTAGTAGAGTCGAGACTTCTTTCGGAGCCTAACTTTTCCGAATTTCTTGTATTATGATAAGTACTAAAATCAAAAATAAGGTCGCACATGCTTTCTTCTAAAAACGGGGTTTATCTAAGAAATAGTTTTAAACTAGGTAAAGGTGGGAAGTTATTTCAGGACAATGAAAGAGATGTGCTTAAATTGGTATTTTGGTCTAAAAATGTAAACCAAAGAACGATAGTCGATGCCACCAAGATACCGCAACAGTCTGTTTCACGATTAGTTAAAAACTTATTGGAAAAAGGCGTACTTTTACAAACCGACCGAATATCTTCATCATCAAGGGGTAACCCTAGTTTTGAGTTGGAACCTAACCCAACTTTTGCTTATTGCTTTGGCTTATCAATTTTATTAGACGCTGTGGGCATCGCGTTAATGGACTTTGCAGGAAATGTGGTTGATACACGTCTTCAAGAGCTAAAAGACATGAGTATTGAAAACGTATTATCCCAGTCTGAGCTAATTGTGAATGATCTGATTAAAGTTAATCATATCGACGAGTCGAAGGTACTGGGAATGGGGGTAGGAATATCTGGTTTTTTCAGTGCTATGGACGGTAAAATGAACACGCACCATTTGATTGAAGAATGGGCTCAAGTCGATATAGCACAAATCGTTTCCTTGCGATTTAAGTTACCTACCTGGGTAGTTAATGATGCCACAGGGGCTGCAGCTGGTGAAGGAATCGCCGGAGTTGGACGAAATTATAAAAACTTCGTATATTTTTTCATTTCTTATGGCTTTGGTGGTGGACTGGTGTCGAATAACGAAGTCTTACGCGGGACATATGGTAACGCTGGTGAGCTAGGTGACATGCTTCCTTCTAAAATATATTCTCATCCCAATCTTGCGTTGTTAAAACGGATACTGATAAAAAACAACGTAGAAGTCCACTCTATTTATAATTTGCATAATAACTTTGATGTCAATTGGCCTGGTGTAGAAGAATGGATCTATAAAGTTCAAGATTCGTTAGACTTGGTTGCAACTGCCTGTTCGGCGTTATTAGATACTCAAGCAATAGTATTAGGAGGTCACATTCCCGTTTCTTTGGCCGAAAAGTTAATCCCAAGGATAGATGTCTATGCTCAATTTCGACGAGGTGCAAAAAGACCGCTTCCCAAAATAGTTACTGCTGGAGTACAAGAGTGTCCTGTCGCCGTCGGTGCAGCGAGCCTGCCATTGCGAGAATTGTGTTTATAGCCAAAAGAACTGCAGATTAAGCAAAAAGTGTCGTTATTAAACCCTGATCATTTCCTTCACTTTATCTCTATGACTGCGACTCACTTTTAATTCAGTGTCATTACTCAGTACGAGATGATACTCACCACTAACATGACTGACCATTTTAGTGACATATTGAATATTGACGATTGCTGAACGATGGGCCCTGACAAACTTTCTGGGATCCAATTCTTCCTCTAGTTCCTTCATAGTGCGGCGCATTATGTGAGTACCATCAGAAGCATGGACACACATATAGTCCCCTGCTGCATCAATCCATTGAATATCGTCAACGGCAACTCGCGTCACTTCGGAACCGTCTTTTATGGCTAAAATAGAAGGATAACGCTTGTTATCAATAGTTTCGCCTGATGCCAGACGTTGTAAAATATCTTCACAATCGTCTCCGGTAAATTCAGCGACGAGTTTAGCTAACTTAACTTTTTGTTCACCTTCACTATTTTGTCCAAATACCGCAGATACTTTTTCGATTGCTACCCGCAAGCGTTTTTCATCGATAGGCTTTAAAACATAATCTAAAGCATGAATATCAAAGGCTTTTATGGCGTAACTATCATAGGCGGTAACAAACACAATAATAGGAACCGGTTGCTGCAATTCTCTGAGTTTATTGATCACTTGAAAACCGTTTAAGCCTGGCATTTGGATATCCAAAAATACCAAATCGGGACGAAGTTGAGGTATCACTGAAACAGCTTCGAGGCCGTTTTGGCACTCCCCTAATACTTCAATATTATCAAATTCTTGCAACCTAACTGCCAAGCCTTTTCTTGCTAATGGCTCGTCATCTACAATCAACGCTTTAATTTTGGTTGTCATGTTCATTCACCTCAAAAGGAATTCGAATGCTCACTTTTATACCCGTAGGCTGATTGTGAGATACGACATAAGAAAAGTTATTTGAATACAATGAGTTGAGTCGTTCTTGGATATTCGGTAATCCAACACCATTGCTACGATTTAATTGACCATTTTCAATATTAGCACCTGGGCCATTGTCACTTACTTCGAGCATCAAATCGCGGCCAAACGATTTAGCGACAACTTTTATTTTACCGCCCTTTTCCATTTTAGAAATAGCATATTTAATCGCATTCTCGATGATTGGTTGCAAAATTAAACTGGGAACCAAGGCTTGGTTACAATCTTCAGCGATATCCCATTCAACGTCTAAGCGATCATCAAAACGTACTTTTTCTATCTCTAAATATAGCTCTAAGGCTTGTATTTCATGCTTAAGTGAAATCTTTTTAATCGGATCTTTATCTAGCGAATAACGCAAAAAGTCACTTAACCGGCTGACCATTGCCTCAGCAGTTTTATTGTCTTTAATTAAAATTAACGTGCTGATCGCATTTAAAGTGTTAAACAAAAAATGCGGATTCAATTGATACCTGAGCATTTTCAAATGTGCTTGGTGGGCCATTGTTGACGCTTTGAGTGCATTTTGCTTTTCTTTTTGCAGCATTTGGAAGTTCTTAATCCCGAAATACAATCCACTCCAACATACCACCATGATCAATGAATTAATGGTGTTAGTGAAATACATAAACCAAGCTTCAGGTCGATAACCGTGTTTATAAATTTCCCAATAATTAATATTTTTCAGAACGGCCCAGAATAAGGCAATAAAATAAGCACTGACGGCTACAGTAAGTAGCATTTTCCATGCAGTTTGTTGATGAGCCCAACGGTATATGTAGCGCAAAGGTATGGTTAACAACCACCCTGCCATTGCATTTAGTGCAATGACAAAAATCCATATTCCGCGTACATCATGTAAGAATGAACCAATATAATAAACAATCGCGAAACCAGCCCACCCTCCGGTATGCAGGGTCCAGAATAGCCTCTCACGATTTTCGAACAGTTTTTGCCAATTGATCAAAGTAAATCTCAAGTGAACAGATTAAGCGTTTATTATACCCTTGCAGATAATCAAAAACTCGTTGTTAATCCCAACCATAGTTGTGTTTGTCGCAAAGTAAGTAATCCGTCGAACTTCCGCAGTTTTTCAACTTGCGATATTCAGTTAAAGACTAAATACCTGTGATTGAACGCCTCAATCAACTGGCTTTTTAAATGTCTCAAATCGGCGTTTTAATATTGAATATTAAAACGTTTTAACCAGTGTACCCACCACCAAGCAGGACCGACTAATAAAAACTGAATATCTTTAAGAAAGGATGGTTTTTTTCCTTCAATTTTATGACCTACAAATTGCAAAATCCACATCACCACAAAAAGCGCTAAGCTAAATTGCCATACGGAAATATCCAAATAAGCTAACAGCCGGATTCCGCCAAAACATAAAATAGTGAACAACGTCATTGCAGCCCCAATTGGGCCAGACAATTTAAAGTAATACCAAAGCACAGGAATAGAAATCACATGGGCCCATGTGATATCGAAATGATTTAAAAATTCAGGGGTGGGAATAGACCAAATTAATGCAAATGTCACAAAATAAATGGCCGGAACGGCAATTCCGTGGATTAAAACATTTGTTTTATTTTGATGACTTTCGCCATATTCATTTAATAACGTTTCGACTCTTCGCATAGATACCTCGTAAATGGAGCAAAAGCTCTGCACATCTTAATTTTATTATTATTAATAGTGATGCCACTCAATTAGGAGTTATCCCCACGACAACGCCCATAATGTCACCCAGTAAAAGGTCAAGCTATCATCAGTTGATGCAACAAACCTTCGACAATTTTTTCTGAAGCCTCGAATTTAACACCAAAGTAAAAACGGGTTTCATCGACTTTTTGATTCATAACTATACCAGTTAATTCGGATATTTTTCCGTCTGGATTTTTAATCGCTAAGGTGATGTGTGTTTTTAGCGCCAATTTTTGTTTCACCAGTTGACGGTCCACTGAGACGCGACAGCCACTTGAAGACAAATCCACTATTAGACCATCAAATAACATCACATCAGATTCAGTTTCTACCACAGTCACAAATACGTGGGCTTGGGCTCGTTGCTCACTTCTCAGTGCATGACACTGAAGTGAAAGCGGAAACGAAGTAAATATATAGTTACCTGGTTTATTCAGTATGACATTAATCTTGACTTTAAATGCGACTACTTCGCCGGCATCTTCTTCGTGAATGTAACGCACGACTAAAACACTATCAGGATATATGACATCCCGTAAATTGCCCCAACGAGCTTCGTCAGGAAATTTAATAATTAAACAGCGGCTGCCGTCTAATCCAACAAATTCAGTCTTGATTCTTTTAACCCCAGAAGCAGCCATAACTTGAAGATCCAAAGAAAGTCCGGGTCGCATAGCACGCAATTTACGCAAATCCTCCCGCGTTAAGCCTACTTTGTCCTTTAATATTGCCACCTTTTCGAACTCTCCTAAAAGTTACCTTTTGATTGTCATCAAAACCATTAATCCTTACAAGTTGTATGTTTTTTATCATTTAAACTCTGACTCTACAACTTTTAACTGTCATAACTGAGAATAATATCAATGCTTTAACTGCTTTTAACTTAACTCAACAAAGGCTATCGGTTATGCTAAAGATATCTCGTCCCGTCACTTAATAAGTGATTTATCTGGCGGTTGATTAAATCAATAAAACTATAATAGAGCACAACTTTGCAAACATTTGAACAAGTACATTATTCCGTAACTGTTGACTCCATTGCTGGGCACACATTCAAAATTATTCAAACCATCAACTTTGCTGATCAAGTTGATATCAAGATAAAGTTACCGGCATGGATCCCTGGAAGTTACATGATCCGAGATTTTGCTAAAAATATAGTATCTCTCAAAGCGTACGACGATAATCAAAACAGTTTAGATATTGAAAAATTAGATAAACAAACTTGGAAAGTAAAAGCTGGCAGTGGCAAGATTCATATCGAGAGTATTGTCTATGCCTTTGATTTGTCAGTAAGAAGCGCCTATATATGCGATGAATATGCTTTTTTTAACGGCACCAGCGTTTTCTTTGAAGTGGAGGGCTACTCTGGCCCTTGCAGCGTTGAGATCAACCTTCCTGCAACAAAGTTGGATACCTGGTCTGTTGCAACAGCAATGTTGGAAACCCAATCAAACAAATTAACCAAGAAATTTAGTGCCGATAATTATCAAACTCTGATTGATCATCCAGTGATAATAGGTGAACTGGATATTACCTATTTCAAGGTGCAGGAGGTTGAATTTGAATTTGTTTTGACCGGCTCTCATCAAGTTGATACCGATAGAATTTGTCGCGACTTGCCAAAAATATGTGAGCATCATTTGGCACTGTTTAACGAAAACACGCCAATTAATCGTTATGTATTCATAACTTTACTCTGTCAATCTGGGTTTGGTGGTTTAGAGCATAGTCATTCGACTGTTTTACAATTCGCTCGCAATCAGCTTCCAAGCAAAGCACAACAACATAAAATGCCTGACGGTTATCGCACATTTTTAAGCTTATGTAGTCACGAGTTATTCCATACCTGGCACGTTAAACGAACCAAGCCTGCGGAATTTATCGATTTAGATTTAAGTAAAGAAACCTATTCTGAACAACTATGGATTTACGAAGGTTTTACCAGCTACATTGATGATCTCAGCTTGTTGCGCTGTGAATTAATCGATGTGCCTAGCTACTTTGAAGTTATTGGACAAACATTAACCCGACTCAAACGTAATCCTGGTTATCTAAAACAAACGGTTACAGAGTCGAGTTATGACGCTTGGACTCGCTTTTATCAACAAGATGCTAGTGCCGCAAATAATATTGTGAGTTATTACGCTAAAGGTGCAGAAATAGCACTATGCCTAGATTTGTTAATACGCAAAGAGTCAGCCAATCGTTTTACCATTTTCGACCTGTTAAAACGACTTTGGCAGCAATTTGGTTACGTCAATATTGGTACCCAAAACGACTCTATTCAAACGATTTTAAAGCAAAATTTAAACATCAATTTAGATGCATTTTTGGAAACGGCTTTATATACCACAACACCTCTCCCTACTGAGCAATTGTTGGCAGACTTCGGTGTTGATATGCACTACAGAGCAAGAAAAGATGCAAATGATAAAGGCGGAAAGCCTGCAGATGAAACCCTCTCTATTGATTTTGGCGCAAGCTTCGAAGCTGCAGCAACGGGCATCTCTATTTTACAAGTTTTAGAAGGTTCACCTGCGTATTTAGCCGGTTTACAGATCAAAGATAACCTAATTGCCATTGAACAATGGCAAGTGAATAAAGATTCTGTATTTACCACGTTAGAAAATTATAGCGAGCAACCAACAGTGAAATTATTTGTGTTCCGTGACGGCAAACTTAAAACGTTTGACATGCCGATTAAAAATGCAGCCAAAGATACAATTTACTTAACGACTTCAAATCTACAAAAACAGGCTTTATGGTTAAACGCTCAGTAAGCCAGTTGTTGTTTGCTCATGTTTTAAAAAGAAACACGCCAATTGGCATAACTTCGAATTACCTTAACAAACCGTTTTATGCCACTTGCCAGTGGCTTTAAAACTGCCAACTCTAAACTATTGGCATTTATTTAAACCTAGCTAGGTCGAATGTTCCCAGCAGATGCGCGTAATTGAGATTGAATTACCAATAACCGCCATTTTTATTCACAATTGCCGAAAGCATAAAACCAATAGTGGCACTGCACAAAACCAGACCAATTAAGAAAAATGGCGTAAATTTAGCGATTGCGAATCGTACATTCCGTCTTTCTATGCTGTCGATAACTTCATCTAGATCTGATTCATCGTAGTGATATCGATTAACGATATAGCGAGATGAATCACCTACTTCAGTGAAGTAAAAATGATATTTATCTAATAACTCTCTTAACCGCACGGGATCCATCTTCGTTTGCTTTAATACATCTTCAAAGGCAACGCCGTTTGGTTCAAATCCGTCCAATACTTGATGTATTTTCACCACTTCAGACGCCTTCATGGGTTTGATCCCGATAATCGTACTCATGTCTAAATCGTATTTCATTGCAGAAACCTTTGTTTATGACTCAATACAAAATATATCACCAAAACAAGTTAGCCATGGTACAGTTTTTAGCAAAGATTTTAGTTTATTCAGAAGGTCTTGCAGGGACGAGTAACGCTGGGTCTACTCGTTGATTTTGCCAATTCATTCGCCAATCCAAATGTGCTCCAGTAACTCGGCCAGTGGCACCAATTTCAGCAACCAACTGCCCTTGTTCAACCTGCTCCCCCACTTTCACATGACCTGCATGCAAATGTAAAAAAGTAGAAGAAACACCATGACCATGGTCAATAATCATAGTACCACCCGAATAATACATATCAGGTACCCAGAGTGTCACCACGCCTGCAGCCGGAGCATAAACAGGAGTGCCCGTAGGTGCTGCTACATCGAGTCCAAAGTGCGGTCTTTTGGGTTGTCCGTTTAACACCCGTTGACTGCCATAAACGCCACTAATTGGTCCTTCAGCAGGCCAAATAAACGATTGCATAAAATCGATGCGCGAGTCTCGAAGCGCACGGGCTTTTGCGACCTGTTGGTTATCTAGGCGAATTCTGGCTAACACATCTTCCGGAGGTGTCACCATTTTAGGAGGTAAGCCTTCAATGCGTTGAACATCATATTCACGCTTTTTTAAAATGATATCTTGTTGTTGTTTAGGTTGTTCTGGCGCCTGCCAACTTAGTTCATGCTCAAGGGCGGCATCACGCCCGAAACCAAAAACGAAATATCCTTGTTCCGAAACCTCTAAGCTTTTACCATCCAACCAAACTTGACTGCCTACGGGTGCTTTCCCTCGTATCAGTGCACCTTGCGAAAGCTCCCCTTGCAATTCAATAGCAAAGGCATGAACACTCAATATCAAACCCAAGAAACAACAAAACAACGTTTTAAGCATAAGCGATGGCTCCTTTTCCAACCCCTTCAAATGCGAATACTTTAAAATGACTTTGCGGACTCTGTTGTTTCAGATCCAATGCCATGTATTGGGCTAAACATTCTACCGTAGAGTCGGTGTTAACAATTTCGCATTCAGATTTTGGAATAGCTAATGAAAACTCACCTTGCGAGGATTCATAGGTGAAGAAAAAATGTGTTTCCGTGTTCTCTACTTGTCCAGCTAAAACACTTTGTTGGCCGTCAACAATATCTTCTTCACTCCCTATGTAGATGTCTTGCCAACGTTCAGCCCAATATGCCTGCCACGCTAGATTCAATTTATCATTTTCATAAATCACAACCTTTGAGCGGTGCCCATGGGCAATACGCTGACAGTTACCATCGTGTTTTTTTAGGCCATGAGTGTAGTGATAAAACGGTGTGTCTATTACTTCAGGACGCAAAATTAACTCAATACCATCAACATTGCTTGGCAGATGTGTGGCAATCACTTCTTTTAAATATTGGCCAACAGAATCTATATCTACCTCAGAAGCGTAAACAAAAGCATAAGCTTCTGCAGGACACAACAGATGGATCGACTTACCATTGGGTCGTAAAAAATCTACTTTTACTTCATCGGTATTGGGATCGCGTTTGATCTGGCTAAAAGCATGTTCGGCTGGTACGAGTAATTTGTGATCGACATATTCATCGATAAGAAATTTCAATTCTTTCTTAACTTTTCCGAAGTCTAGCACCATGCTTTCTTCATTAAGTTCACCATCTAAAATCACATCGACAATCCAACTTTCACCAACCATCCCTCTTTGTGCACAAAGATAGGAAAAATCCATTACGGTTAAGTCGTTGACAAAAAGCTGCATAGTGTAAAAAAGTCCTGTTATTTTGATGTTGTAAATATCGTTTTATGATTGCGTCAGTATATCGTATTCAAACTAAATCGGCATGTTTGAACACAACAAAGCTAACTATTATGTCGTGTTAACTGATCTTTCAAATTAGGTGGTACCCCTTTAATCAATAGGGTGTCAGAATTCGCATCGTATTGCACTCGATCGCCATACAAAACTCTATCGAAACTCAGACTAATGCCGCCACCTTGACCACTAAACTTGGCAAGGGTTTTTAACGCACTGCGATCGGCCTGAAAGGAAGCTTCCAAAGGCGTTTCTGCTTGTTGGTTAAAATCAACAAAATTGCGACCATCTTCTTGGGGTAGGCTTTGCGACAATTCTTCAATTTGAATATCATCTCCTTGCTCCAATTTAGCTTTATAGTAGTCAGAAACGATTTGCCGTGTTTGCTGCTGCTCTTCTTTGTCTAATTGCTCAGAGGCGATAAACTCGTCTACCGTTTTCAGCAGTTGCTTATTTTGCTGTTTGATATCAACAAGTTCTTCGCAACCGATAAAGTGCATGAAAAAATCAGAGACTTTTCTGCCCATTCGCCCCTTAATAAAACTAATATAACGGTTTTGCTCGGGTTGAGTTTTTAATTGGGTTAAATCGATTCTTACCGCTAATTGCATTTTGGCTAGATCTAGATGATCACTGTAGGTCAATTCTAATCTTTCAGTGATTTCAACGTGCTGTTTAGTATTCAACAACGCAATCATTAGGTATTCGGTGGCTAAAAATTCATAATGGCTGAAGATAACAAAACCGGTTTCCACTGTTGCCATTTCGACCATACTCTTTTTGAGTTTTTCACAACTGGCAACACTAAAATCAATAAAGGTTTCAGGTTCTGCAATCATCGCCAGCAATTCTGAACGAAATTCATCGTTAGCTTTAACCGTATCTTGTTCTGCCGAATCGGTTGACTGAGAAGCTTGATCAATAAAACTACCGACCCCTTTGCCAGGTTTTTGATTGAATACTTGATTAATTTGCTGTGCAAGTGTTTCAATATCTGGAGTGACGTCAAAACAGGTGCTTTTGGGAACAACGGTTAACTCTTGTTGTTCATTAATCCCTAATTGATGTACTACAAAGTGTTGAATAACAGCGCTCATGAAAATCTAACCTTCTAAAAGTTATGGAAAATAAGAAAACCGACTATTGAAAAAACGGCACCTAGTTACTATCTGTTCGAATACTTGTTACTATTCACAAAAATCGGTTTAAAGGTTCAAACATGCCTCAACAATCCAAATATTCAGACGCTCAATTTGAAGCGCTAATGAATGACATCGTATTTGCCCTTGAAAAAAACCAAGCAAATCGAGACTTATCTTTAATGGCGTTGGGTAATGTGATCACCAACATCTTTTTGCATCAAGTAAACGATAACCAGCGCGAAAAAATGACCGCTCAGTTTACACAAATCTTGATGAAAAGTATCAATGGAAATCAAAAATAAATGATACTCTCAGAAACGCCTCGGCGCATCATGTTAACCAAGCTAGTAGCTTGGGGACATTGGTTTACCCTTTCAAATATTGTCGTTGCTTTGGTGATTGCAGGAATTTACGTTTTTGCATCGCCTTTGCCAGATTCTTTGTTGGGAATAACATTTTTATTAGTCAATTGGGTCAGTCATATTGGCTTTTTAACTTTTTTCGCTTTTGTCATTTTAGTTTTACCTCTGATATATGCTTTCCCTAAGTCTCGGCTTATACGTGGCGCGGCTTCAACGATAGCCGCCATAGGCTTAGCGCTCTTAGCATTTGATGCATTGCTCTACACTAAATATGGATTGCACCTAAATTTCGGCTCTGCGGATCTGATTAAAAGTGAGACTCAACCGGTTATTAATGCATTTGGCTGGCAACAATGGGGGTTTTTACTCCTTTTATTTGTAGTTTGGCTGTCATTTCAACTTATTTTAGCCAATGCTCTGTGGAAAAGAATTGAACGATTACAAAAATTCCGCTTAGGTATGCCCATTAGCAGTGTATTTGTAACCTGTTTTGTATGCAGTCATGCTTTACATATTTGGGCCGATGCAAATCTCTATCAACCTATTGTAAAACAAGATAATTTGTTTCCTTTATCATACCCAGCAACAGCTAAAGCGCTGATGTCAAAATATGGGTTATTGGACATAGAAAATTATAAGCAACGCAAAGCCTTGCAGTTTGATCGAAGTGTCCATGGCATTAATTATCCTGCTAATCCAGTGTATTGCAGTATTAATACCAACAAACAATTTGTTTTACTTATCCAAACTGACGATGCTGATCTGAATCTGCAAAACAGGGCATTAACCGCCTACAACGATCACTATGATTTAAGCTCGAACCACCACTCTTCTCAATTTTCGAGTTTGTTTGGCTTACCGGAAATTTATACGTCGGAGTTAACCAATAAAACCCCACTAATGGTAGAACTTCCTCAAAAGTTAGGATTGCCGGTATTTTTATATTCTGATTTATCTTTAGAAAATTCAAAATTGACTGAGCTAAGCACAAATTTTGAAAGCTTTGTTGCCGCAAGTATTTCCGATAAACCGAAATTAGCCATAGGATTTGTATCCAATGCAAATATTCAACAATTGATAAAATCAGGTGTGTTGAATGGCAACCAAGTGATAATCTCGAAGCTTGCTTCAAATCGAGACGATATTCAGCAAGTGCCGCTATATGCTAATTTCAAACTCGACAAAACCTTATCTAGCCATTTGGACTTCCCTGCTACTGTGTTAGAAAACTTAGGCTGTAAAGCCCTTTCTGATGATTACTCCATCGGACAATCAATGCAGGCTCCTCGTCGCAATTGGTTGGTTGGCACTAAAGGCAGTAAAGTCATTGTGATGCAAAACAGCAATCGCATAGAAGTATTGTCTAACGGTAGCTATAAGATTTTTGACCGTGAGACGGGTGAAGAAAGTATTGAGACGCTTAACACCGGACTGTTAAGTCAGGCAATTAAACATTTAATGCATTTTTATTGAGTTACGCAGGGGAAACTCGATTTAAGCTATCAATGCATTCAAATCCAATATTGGTGTCATCAGCGATTTCTGAAGTTGTATAAAGAAAACGCTTGGTGACCCCAGCTCTAGCCGCCGCCAACATGTCCGTCTTGTTATCACCAATCATGAACGACTTTGCCATATCGATATTGTATTTTTGCTTAGCTTGTTCAAACATGCCAGGGTTTGGTTTACGACAATGGCATTGTTGTAAATAATCTCCTTTTGCCTTTAATGGATGATGGGGACAATAGAAAAAATCATCTATCGTGATCCCCCGCGTTGCAAACTCTGACTGCATCCATTTCGATAATAGTAAAAAATCCTCTTCGCTGTAATATCCGCGTCCTATCCCAGATTGATTGGTCACAACCAGAATTAAATACCCCTGCTGTTGGAAGCGTGTGCACAACGCAAATACATCATCAATAAAGTCGATTTCATCTGGGCGGGATGCATAACCATGGTCAACATTAATGACACCGTCTCTATCTAAAAATAACGCTTTAGATGTCACTATTTTTCCTCAATACTTGAATATCAAATTCCGTTTGACAATCAATCTGGGATTGCAAAAACTGGGCTTTATTTTGTTCACTGGTATGCCAAAAATAAGGCGTCATTTTAAGTAAAGCCAAACGCTGTTCAGGTTGACTAAAACTCAAATCAAAACCAAGTGACTCTCTACTTTGAACCGTGAAATTGTTTGTGTCTACTTGGGTTAGTGTGTGCGGCTTTGATACGTCATAAATGGATTCTTTTAGTTGCTGCAAGTGTTTAGGTCCAGGGTTAACTAGAATCCATAATCCATTTGGCTTTAAAATCCTAGCCACTTCTTGTTCGCTAGAAGGTGCAAAAACTTGAATGACGACATCCAAGCTTTCACTCCCAACAGGAATTTTAAATGTACTAGCAACTGCAAATTGACATGCTTTATGAGTCTTTGCAGCGCGCTGTATCGCCACTTTGGATATATCACACCCTGCTGCAATACATTGATGCTTGGCACTTTCTAATTGTCTGCGTATTTGTTCTAAATAATACCCTTCACCGCAACCTGCATCGAATAAATGTATCTCAGGACTGAGGCATTGGGCTTGAATTAAATCAGCTATACGAGCGATAAGTGGATCGTAAAATCCTTGTTGCAGAAACTCACGACGAGCCAAAATCATATCTTTGTTATCGCCGGGCGCTTTGCTGCTGCGTTCCTGTGCCAACTGCAGGTTTACGTAACCTTCTTTAGCTCTATCATAACTATGTTTAGCTTCACAACGCCAAGTACCACTTTCCAATGACAATGGAAGACGACAAGCTGGACAAATCCACATGTAAAAAGACTACCTTAAATTTTCAGCCAAACTAGATTAAAGCCCAGCGGTTTAGAGAATGGGGGTATTAAACCCTTGTTCCACCATCCAATTCAAGTGTACGCCCGGTAAAATAGTCATTCTCGAATATAAATTTTGCCGCATGGCCCAATTCTTCCACTTCCGCTAAGCGTCCAGCAGGAACGGTAGATAAGAATCGCTCGATCATTTCCGGCCGCATTTGCGCTGCCATGGCGGTGTTCACTAATCCAGGGGCGATACAACCGGTACGAATGTTATAACGAGCTAGCTCTTTGGCCCAAGTCACTGTCATAGTGGCTACCGCTGATTTAGAGGCAGAATAGTTGGTTTGTCCCATGTTGCCACCGCGAGACACTGAAGATAGATTAATGATGACACCAGAGCTGTTGGTTTCAATCATTGTAGAGGCTGCCTCTCGAGCACACAAAAAAGTACCTGTAACATTCACATCAATAACAGATTGAAACTGTTGCTTTGACATTTTATCAACGACTTTTCCATCCTTTATCTTTAACAACATACCGTCACGCATTATACCTGCGCTATTGATTAAGCCATTCAATTGACCAAAGTCATTCTTAATCTGTGAAAACACGTATTCCACATCCGATTCATCGGTAACATTAACAGCGTAGCCTCTAGCGGTTACGCCTAACTCAGAAATTTGTTCAGCTGCAGATTTAACCACAATATCTTGCATATCTAGCATCGCAACATGGGCACCAGCATCGGCGAAGGTTTTAGCCATTGCCAACCCGAGTCCTTGGGCTGCACCTGTAATTGCAATTACTTTATTTTTCAGTTCCATAGTTCACCTTTCAATCTTTATCGTTACAATTAATGACAGTCGAAGAATTTATTAACCCATCACTGTTAAACATTTTTGAGCACTAAGCACAGATTAACAACAATCAATATATTTAACTTGCTAACTGCAAATCATTTAATGGATTCCCATTATTTGGCCACATAGAGGTGAAAAACTGATTAAGTGTTTTTTCATCAACTTCAGCAATATTTGCAAATGCCCATTTTGGCTTACGGTCTTTATCAATTAATAACGCTCTAACCCCTTCTTGAAATTCGCCATAGGTACCGCATCGGCAAGACATAATTAGTTCCATCTGAAAACATTCAGCTAGAGATAAGTCGACTCCTCTGTGAAGTTGTTGAAACACTAAGTGCATCGATATTGGTGAATTGTATGCAATTGCATCTTGTGCTTTTTTGAACCACTTATCATCAGAAATTGAAACTGCTGTTAAAGCATCTATGTAGTCTTGTAAAGTAGTAGTGTCTGCCAAACCTGCTAATAGATCAGCGTGTTTGTGCAAATTACAAACTCCTGAGGTTTGTGCAAACTCAGCACACAGCGCAGTTAAGAGTTGACCATTTTGCGCGAAATTTTCAGTCCAATCAGTAGTTTTGATTTGACGTAAAACCTGCAGTTTATTTTGATGTTGAATAACAAAGTCAGCTAAGTTTGCAAATTTAGCATCGTGACAATTGATTTTCGCCCCTGTGACACCTAAAAACTGCCCCACACCTTTTGGCATTTTATTTAAGAACCAACTACCACCGACATCAGGGTACAAACCGATGGCTGCTTCAGGCATGGCAATCAAGGCATCTTCGGTTACGACTCTATGACTCGCCCCAGCCAACAATCCTAGTCCGCCCCCCATTATGATGCCGTTGCCCCACGCTAAAATAGGTTTCGGATAAGTATGGATTAGATAATCCAAACGGTATTCTTGGCTAAAGAATGTTTCGAGTAATTCAGGAACCATAGCCGGATTATTTTGTTCTGTTTTAGAGTCTTTCATTGCATTGTACATTGAAACCACATCGCCACCGGCGCAAAAAGTGCTATCTCCGCGACTGTCTAGAACCACAATGGCAATGTCGTTATTGTGCTGCCAAGACTGTAATTGTAATAGCAATAAATTAACCATTTCCAAATCTAATGCATTTAACGATTTAGGTCTGTTGAGCGTTGCGATTCCAATAGATTTGCCATTTTTACAAGTCTGAATATCAAAAACTACAGGTAATTCCATAATCTAAACTCCTAAAGGATTTGGCTATCACTGTTTGATAATAAACGTCGACCGATGATGACGCGCATAATTTCATTTGTACCTTCTAAAATTTGATGTACACGCACATCCCGCACATGACGCTCAAGTGGGTACTCTTGAATGTAACCATAACCACCGTGAATTTGTAGCGCTTCATTACAAACTTGAAAACCCACGTCTGTTGCAAATCGTTTAGCCATGGCACAGTAAGTCGTTTTATCTGGGCTTTGGCTATCAATCTTAAACGCAGCCAATCTTACCATTTGACGGGCCGCGACTAATTCGGTCGCCATATCAGCCAATTTAAACTGTAGTGCTTGAAATGCCGCAAGGGGTTTACCAAACTGAGTGCGAGTTTGCATATATTCAGTAGCAGTTTCCAACGCCCGTTGCGCAGTACCAATGGAGCAAGTTGCAATATTTACCCTGCCACCATCGAGTCCCATCATGGCGAATTTAAACCCTTCCCCTTCTTCTCCGAGAAGATTATCAACGGGTATTAAAACATCTTGAAACGTAATCAACCGAGTAGGTTGAGCATTCCAGCCCATTTTTTCTTCTGCTTTACCATAAATGACCCCTTCAGCATCAGCAGGGATCACCACGGCTGAGATACCGCCAGGGCCTTTGTCACCTGTTCTGACCATAACCACCAGAACATCGGTTTCTCCCGCACCAGAGATAAACATCTTAGAGCCATTAATACGGTAATGGTCACCTTCTTTTACCGCAGAGGTGCGCAATGATGCTGCATCTGAGCCAGATCCCGGCTCAGTTAAACAATAGGATGCTAAATGTTCGCCCGTCACTAACGTTGGGCACCAGGCCGACTTGACTGTCTCAGTACCCCAAGTCGCGATCATCCAAGTGGCCATATTATGAATTGTCATCATTGCTGTGGTGGCAGTGCATCCACTTGCCAATTGTTCAAAAATAAGCGCTGAATCTAAACGACTAAGTTGTAAACCGCCCGCATCTTCAGGGGTGTAAAGAGCACAGAAGCCTAATTCACCGGCTTTCTGAATTACTTCCTTAGGAAAAATATGATGTTTATCCCAATGCGCAGCGTGGGGGGCAAGTTCTTGATCTGCAAATTGTTTCGCTGTATCAACGAAGGCGATTTGATCTTCGGTTAAATCAAAATTCATATGCTAGTTTCCTTTAGAAAACCGATTAAATGGACAGTGTTAATGCTTTGTAAATAAGGTTACCAAAAATCTCACCTTAACGTTAACGTAAATTAAAATCAAATAATCAAATACTGCCAACTTCTGTATACAGTCAACAACATAAACTTGTTAAATGGGGTTATATTCATCATGAATAATCCACTTCTTTACCATTTCAGTAATCCTAGACCAGCCAATATAATGCTGCCAGTTACCGATTTTTCGAACTAATTGGTAAAAAGCCGAGGGATAAATATCTATCCATAGCAATGTACATTGTTATTTTGATACTATGCTTGCTATATTGTCGTAATAAATTGATCAGAAAGAAGAAATTATCGTGGTTGGACCAAAAATCAACATCGCTGTAGTTGAAGATAATGGCATGGCGCGAATTCTTTTACGGAACCATTTGCTAGAAATGGGCTACTCGAATGTCTCCTGTTATATTCACGGCAGAGAACTCAAAAAAGCATTAAAGGTTCGTCAGTTTGATTTGATTTTAATGGACTTTCATCTTGGTGATCATAAAAATGGTGTGGAAGTTATTCAAGAGTTGAACCGTGAAAAGCTGTTAAAAAACACCACCAGTTTAATATTTGTCACCTCAGACCGGTTACCACTGATTATTGGTCAAATTGTTGATATCCATCCAGATGACTTAGTCATCAAGCCCTACACCATTCGTATATTAGAAAAAACCATCGCCAACGTACTAAGAATTCGTAGGCATCTGATGCCAGTGCTAACCCTGATGGATGAAAAGCTTTGGGATGTCGCACTACAAAAGCTGGAACAAATCGCTAAAAGCAACTCGATACCTAAGTCCCGCACTACCCTGTTAAAAATTCGCGCCAGACTGCTCCTTAAGCTTTCAAGATTTGATGAAGCCACTGCGTTGTATGACAGCGTGTTACAAAGTGCAGAAAATGTTATTTGGGCAAAATGGGGGGTTATACATGCTCAATACTTAGCCGGCAAAATAGAAATCAGTGAAGAATTACTCAAAGACATGCTAGGTGCGCACTTAACCAATGACAAAGCCTGCGAGTGGCTTGCGCGAATTTGTATTGGTAGAAAAGAATATGAAGAAGCCGAAGAGTACATAGACTTAATTAAAGAAAGTGCACTTTCAATGACCGCGGCCAAGCTCAAATCCTATGTTTACCAGTTGCAAAACAAAATGGATAAAGCAATCGATTTGTTGGAACGAAAACGGCTTAACGCAAAAGATATACGTGAAAAATACGCTGAATTATCCTTGGAACTGGCGCGCTGTTACTTATCAATAGCAGAATCTAAACAAGCAAATGAAAGAGCAAACGCGTTGCAAGTAGCCCGATTTTTAATCGGTAATGCAGGACGCAATTATTTAGAAGAAAATCTTGCGATTAAACGTGACTATATGAACATTTTGGTCGCCGTGTTAGAAAATGATCAAGATAAAGCCGTAGCCCTTTTGGAAGAGGCAGACCAAAAAGACTTCACGACCGCAGATGTCCCTACAATGACTGATGCCATAAAGGCATGGTTAGGTGTAGGAGATGAATTGCGAGCGGCTCAAATCTTATTTGATTGTGAAGAAAAAATGTTAGAAACAGAAGATCTAACCGACCAGACCATCTCTTCAATGGTAATTGCACAGCAAGAAGAAGAGTTAGGGGAAAGACGCCCTAGAGCCCTCAAATTTAACAAACAGGGCTTGAATTTACACAATCAGCAACGTTATCAAGAATCCGTAGATTACTTCTACCAAGCCTATCTTCTGTTTCCTAAGGAAGCTGCCTTTGGTTTAAATTTACTGCAAGGGTTATTGGAATCCAATTTAGCGGAATATAAAAAAGCGAAAACATTGCGCCTATTTAATGAGTTAGACAAACGTGAATTAAGCAACAGTAATCGTAAGCGATTGAATGAGATTGGCGGCAGACTCAGCGCTGACAAAGAACGATTTATCATAAAAGACAACGATAAACTGACCACTCATTCTTAACCCATCATTAAAATTTAAGTAATTAGGCTGTTTAAGTCACCTTACCCTGTTGCTGAAATTCGGCTTTTAAATACTCTTTATTTTGCATGATCTTTTTGAGCCTGTGTAATGCTGTGGCAACATTTTCGAAACTAATATACAAGGGCGCAAAACCTAAACGAAGTACCTCAGGTGCACGAAAATCAGCCACAACTTTATGTGCAATAAGTGCCTGACAGATGGCAAATGCGTAGGGATGTGTTAACGCCACTTGGCTGCCTCTCAACTCTGCTGATTGAGGTGAAATACAGGTTAACTCTTGATCTAATTTAAGTGTTTTTAAACCCTGCATAAAAAACGAGGTTAAGGCTTTAGATTTGCTCATTACATCTGACATATCCACTGCCGTAAACACCTCCAATGCAGCGTCCAATATACTCATAGAAATAATTGCAGGTGTACCAGTTAAACATTGTGAAATACTCTTGTCACTTTCAAATGTTGGTGAGAACTGAAAGGGTTGACTATGCCCCATCCAGCCACTCAATGGCTGTTTAAAATGTGATAAATGTCGTTTAGCAACATAAATAAAACCAGGGGCGCCTGGCCCACCATTGAGATATTTATAAGAACAACCCACCGCAAAGTCTACCTGGCAATCGTCAAGTTTTAGATCCAGCACGCCTGCGCTGTGAGCAAGATCCCAAATAACTAAAATTCCTTTAGCATGAGCTAATTTGGTTAACTTTGCCATGTCATGAATGTAGCCCGTCCTATAATTGACTTGGGTTACGAGTAAAACCGCCACCTCCTCGGTAAGTGATTGTTCTATATTATTTGCATTCACCGATTTAAGCTGACAGCGTTCTTGACTCAACAAAGACTCAATACCTTGGACCATATATAAGTCTGTTGGAAAGTTATCAACTTGGGATAAAACCGTCGTTCGCCCCGGTTGCTTTGCTAATGCTGCACAGATTAACTTAAACAAATTTACAGAGATGGAGTCACAACATATAGTTTGCCCAACACCTGCGCCTATTAAGCGCGCTATTTTTTCTCCTACCGTAATGGGAAGATCAATCCAATGGTGCTTGTTCCAACTGGCAATTAAGTCTCTCCCCCACTGCAATTCAACTGTTTCTAGCGCTCGTTGTTTGGCAATAATAGGCAGTGCGCCGAGTGAATTTCCATCGAGATAAACACCGTTTTCGGGCAATTCAAACTGGCTTTTTAGCGCACTCAATTTATCCGTTGAATCTAATTGTTGAGCTTGCTGATCAATTTGCTTTGCAGGTGAAGATTTAGGACTTGGCATTTATTTACTCAATTTAGAATTGTTTAGTTAAAAGGTTTATCGCATTCAATTTTGATCGTAAAAATCAAACTGTCTAGACTAGAAATACTAGCATTAGTAATAATAAGCATATTTTGCGCAACATCAGTAGTTTACCTTGTTAAAGCTGTTAGCTACTCAGTAAAACTTTTAATGTGAGTCGAAGCTGTTTACCCGACGCTTAACTTTGGCTATTCAGCGGCAAATTAAAGCCCGTTATTTTTGCCCTAAGCTAATCTATTAACCTACCTTCTTGTCATGTTTGCTTTTCATATTTATTCACTCGTTTTAACTGAATAAATAATATCAACTATATTAAATGGGAAATGTTAAAAAGTTGATCTTCTAATTGAGGTAGTTTATTCTCGGCATCAAGTTGACGTATACGTAAACGTAAGCTTTAATTTTAAAACAAACAAAAATATAAACTTGTGACATATACACACTATCGCCGTTTTACACGTTTAGGAATGCGAAATGAATGCTGATAATAAATCTGAGAAACACAGCTCTGGAGTCGAACAAGACGCGCCCACATTCAGTATAGGGGAGTTATCTAAACATTTTGATGTAACACCCCGCTCCATACGTTTTTATGAAGAACAGGGGTTGTTGTCTCCGCAACGTGCGGGGCAAACTCGAATCTACAGTAAAAAAGACAAAGTTAGATTAAAGCTCATTTTGCGTGGTAAACGATTGGGGTTTTCCTTAGCAGAAACGCGCACCCTTTTTAACCTTTACGATAGCCACCAAAATTCAAAAATTCAGCTTCAAGCTATGTTAGAAATGACCACAGAAAAACGCGCCATTTTGATTCAACAACTTGAAGATATAAACGTCCTGATGATCGAGCTAGATGAAGTTGAGTCTCGATGCAAAGACGAACTTGAACAATTAAATAAAGGATAAGTTTGATGAACGCTCCCTACCCTACACTTAATTTTGGATTAGGCGAAGATATCGATATGCTTCGTGATCACGTATACAATTTTGCCCAAGCAGAAATAGCGCCCTTGGCAGAAAAAGCCGATGAAGAAAATGCATTTCCTAATCATCTTTGGCCTAAACTAGGTGAAATGGGTTTATTGGGCGTGACGGTTGCGGAGCAATATGGTGGTTCAGATATGGGGTATTTAGCTCATACTATCGCCATGGAAGAAGTCAGCCGAGCATCTGCTGGGATCGGTTTAAGTTACGGAGCCCATTCAAATCTTTGTGTTAATCAGATTCACAAAAACGGCACTGAAGCGCAAAAACAAAAATACCTTCCAAAGCTAGTATCTGGTGAGCACATTGGTGCGCTCGCGATGAGTGAGCCTAATGCTGGTTCAGATGTCGTGAGTATGAAACTACGAGCCGATAAACAAGGGGATAAATACATCCTCAATGGCAACAAAATGTGGATAACCAATGGCCCTGATGCCCACACCTTTGTCATTTACGCAAAAACAGATGTAAAAGCTGGTTCCAAAGGCATTACCGCTTTTATAGTGGAAAAATCTTTTGCTGGATTTAGCCAAGCTCAAAAACTCGACAAATTAGGTATGCGCTCATCGAATACTTGTGAGCTTGTTTTCCAAGACTGCGAAGTGCCTGCGGAAAACATCCTTGGCGAAGAAGGTGGCGGTGTCCGCGTATTAATGAGTGGACTAGATTATGAAAGATTAGTGCTTTCAGGTGGACCACTTGGGATCATGCAAGCCTGCATGGATCTTGTTGTTCCTTACATTCATGACCGCAAACAATTTGGTCAATCTATTGGTCAGTTCCAATTAGTACAAGGCAAAGTTGCTGATATGTACACCCAGATGAATGCCGCCAGAGCTTACGTTTATGCCGTAGCGCGTTCTTGTGATCGAGGTGAGACCACCCGTAAAGATGCAGCAGGCGCGATACTTTATTCGGCCGAATTAGCAACCAAAATGGCCTTAGATGCTATTCAGTTACTCGGTGGTAACGGTTATATCAATGAGTTTTCAGCAGGTCGTTTGTTGCGTGATGCAAAACTGTATGAAATCGGCGCTGGCACTTCAGAGATACGTCGCATGTTAATTGGTCGCGAATTATTTAACGAAACCTGCTAATTCCCAACTTTTGACATTTAGATGTCATCACAATGGGGTTAAATTTTACTTAACCGGATTAGGAGCGAATGCATGCCCCCTATCGTCAGCAAATTAAACGTTAAAAGCCAAGAGTTTATCGATAACGCTGCCAACATGGCTCGGCAAGTTAACGACTTAAAAGAAGTTATCGCCAAAATTAAATTGGGTGGCGGTGATAAGGCCAATGCACGTCATACCGCAAGAGGGAAATTACTCCCCAGAGACAGAGTAAATGCGCTGTTAGATAGTGGCTCTCCTTTTCTAGAGTTGTCCCAACTTGCTGCATGGAATGTCTATGCAGATTATGTCCCCGCAGCGGGCGTAATAGCGGGGATAGGTCGAGTATCAGGCGTGGAATGTATGATAGTCGCAAATGACGCGACGGTTAAAGGTGGCACCTATTATCCTTTAACCGTTAAAAAGCATTTGCGCGCCCAAACCATAGCCGAGCAAAATAACTTACCTTGTATTTATCTGGTGGACTCAGGTGGTGCGAATCTTCCAAGACAAGATGAAGTCTTTCCAGATCGGGAGCACTTTGGTCGAATTTTTTATAATCAAGCAAATTTGTCTGCCCAAAATATTCCACAAATAGCGGTTGTGATGGGTTCATGCACCGCTGGCGGTGCATATGTGCCTGCCATGGCTGACGAATCCATAATCGTCAAGAACCAAGGTACGATTTTCTTAGGTGGCCCACCTTTAGTGAAAGCCGCCACGGGTGAAGTGGTCACGGCTGAGGAACTAGGTGGTGGTGACGTGCATTGCCGTACATCGGGTGTTGTCGATCATCTAGCTAACAATGACCATCACGCATTGCAACTAGCCAGAAATGCAATTGCCCGTCTAAACCGACCTAAACCCAATTATTTGGACTTAATTGAACCTAAAGAGCCTGCCTACCCCACTAGCGATATTTATGGCGTTATTCCCAAAGACAGTAAACAACCGTTCGACGTCCGTGAAATAATCGCAAGAGTAGTCGATGGCTCAGAGTTCGATGAGTTCAAAGCGCTGTTCGGCACTACTCTAGTTTGCGGTTTTGCACGTATTTACGGTCATCCCGTGGGAATAGTTGCCAACAACGGCATCTTATTTTCAGAGTCTGCACAAAAAGGCGCACACTTCATTGAACTATGTGCACAACGAAAAATTCCATTAGTTTTTTTACAAAATATCACCGGTTTTATGGTGGGTAAACAATACGAGTCGGGCGGAATCGCCAAACATGGAGCTAAAATGGTCACCGCAGTAGCCTGTGCCAAAGTGCCTAAATTTACCGTGTTAATTGGCGGTAGTTTCGGCGCTGGAAATTATGGTATGTGCGGCCGAGCTTATGATCCTAGGTTTATGTTTATGTGGCCAAATGCGCGAATTTCGGTGATGGGTGGAGAGCAAGCTGCTGGCGTGCTAGCGCAAGTCAAACGAGATCAAAAACAACGGCACGACGAAAGCTGGAGTGTAGAAGAAGAGAACGCATTTAAACAACCTATTATTGATACCTATGAACAACAAGGCCACCCTTATTATGCCTCCGCGCGACTTTGGGATGATGGTGTAATAGATCCTGCTGATACCCGTTTTGTGCTCGCGCTTTCAATTTCTGCGGCACTCAATAAACCCATTGAAGAAACACGCTTTGGCGTGTTTAGAATGTAAGGTGATTTCCGTTATGAATAATACTCCTAGTACCCTACAAACACATTCAGAAGATGTAATCTACGCCCTTGATTCCCGCGGCGTTGCGACCATTACCTTGAACCGACCAGAAGTTCACAATGCGTTTGACGATAACACTATTGCATTGCTTACCGATTGTTTTAAGCGGGTGGCCAGAGACGACAAAGCGCGAGTACTGGTATTACAAGCCAATGGCAAGAGTTTCTGCGCTGGCGCGGATCTCAACTGGATGAAGCGCATGGCTAACTTTAGTTATGAAGAAAATTTAGCGGATGCAAATGCATTAGCGCATATGCTGCATACTCTTTACACCCTGCCCAAACCTACTATTGCAAAAATTCAGGGCGCAGCATTTGGTGGTGCGGTTGGATTAGTTTCTTGTTGTGATATCGCCATTGCCAGCCGCTTAAGCAAATTTTGCTTAAGCGAAGTTAAATTGGGTTTGATACCTGCGACTATTAGCCCCTATGTTATCGATGCGATTGGCGATAGAGTCGCACGCCGCTATTTTATGACTGCGGAAGTTTTCTCTGCTCGCAGAGCACGTCGTTTGGGCTTAGTCAGTGAAGCGGTTACCGAGGAAGAATTAAATTCAACAGTTGATTTATTGGTTACTCAAATAATCAATAACGGGCCTGTCGCAGTAGCTGCTGCCAAGCAATTAGTGTTTGATATTAAAGACGAACAACTGGACGAAGAGCTTATTGAGAAAACCAGTTTACGTATTGCGACAACACGGGTGTCAGCAGAGGGTCAAGAAGGATTAGCTGCGTTTTTGGAAAAAAGACAACCAGCATGGCGGGAAAAATCATGAATGACCTAAAAAACATAGACAAATTGCTTATCGCTAATCGCGGAGAAATTGCTTGTCGAATTATAAAAACCGCCAAATTGTTAGGCATTAAAACCGTTGCAGTTTATTCCGATGCTGATATCAATGCGCAGCATGTAAAAATGGCTGATGAAGCAGTCAGACTTGGCCCCGCGCCAACCCGTGATAGTTATCTAAAAGGCGAGCTGATTATCGCCGCGGCAATTAAACTAAACGTGGATGCGATTCATCCCGGTTACGGTTTCTTATCAGAGAATTCACAGTTCTGTCGTTTATGTGAACAACATAATATTATCTTTGTTGGACCACCTGTTGCGGCAATAGAAGCTATGGGTTCCAAATCGGCCGCTAAGCATATAATGGAGCAAGCTGGCGTTCCGCTAGTACCGGGTTATCACGGTGATGATCAATCTCCAGAATTGTTGAAAAAACATGCCGATGACATGGGCTATCCGGTTCTGCTAAAAGCGGCTGCCGGCGGCGGTGGTAAAGGTATGCGACAAGTCGCTCATAGCAATGAGTTTTACGATGCATTGGATGCGGCAAAACGTGAAGCCATGTCAGGTTTTGGTGATGACATTATGCTAGTTGAAAAATACTTAGCGCAACCTCGTCACGTAGAAATCCAAGTATTTTGCGATAGCCATGAAAACGGTGTTTATTTGTTTGAGCGAGACTGCTCAGTGCAACGACGCCATCAAAAAGTCATTGAAGAAGCCCCTGCACCCGGCATGACTTCAGAATTACGCCAACAAATGGGACAAGCAGCCTTAACTGCCGCACAAGCAATTGGTTACATTGGCGCAGGCACTGTAGAATTTTTGCTGGAACCCGATGGCCAATTTTTCTTCATGGAAATGAACACTAGATTGCAGGTAGAGCACCCAGTAACTGAAATGATCACTGGCCAAGATCTAGTGGAATGGCAACTTTGCGTGGCCAAAGGTGAACCTCTCCCCTTACAACAAGACCAACTAGGTATAAATGGACATGCATTTGAAGCGCGAATTTACGCTGAAGATCCAAATAATCAATTTTTACCTTCTACTGGTTTATTAAGTCAGTTAACGCCACCTACAGAAACGGATAATGTGCGAGTTGATACAGGCGTGATAGAAGGTGACGAAGTAACACCGTTTTACGATCCTATGATTGCGAAATTAATTGTATGGGATCAAAATCGTGAAAAAGCCCTTAGCAAACTTGCTGACGCCTTAAGTGTGTATCAAGTTGACGGGGTTACTACAAACATTGATTTTCTGTACAACTTGGCAACTCATCCAGCCTTCAAACAAGCACAGTTAACTACTCACTTTATTGAACAACATGAGTCTGAACTTTTTGTCAAAAACGCCCTGCAACATGAACTAATAACCCCAGCGGCAGTAACGTACTTAATATTACAACGGCAGGCTTTAACGTCAGTCTCAGATAATAAAAACTCGCCTTGGCATGCACAGAACCACTGGCGCATGAACGAACGGTTCACAGAAGTGCTAAGCGTTGATATTCAACAGCAGAGTATCGAAGTGACAGTTGAGTATTTACCATGCAACCAATTAGGTTTCACAGTCATTAATGTCAGCACATCTGAAGGTTGTTTTGAATGTGTTTGCAAACTTGATGGCCATCACTTTGACGTCACTATCAATGGTCAAAATCTGCAGATGAAGCTGCAACCCCATCAAGGCTTCACGACCCTATTTACTAAAGAGTTTGCCATCCAATGTAAACTCAATACCGCAGATTTAGGTCTCAGTGACGCAGATGATCACCATGGCGGGTTTGCGGCTCCTATGAATGGCACAATAGTTGCGCAATTAGTAGAGGTTAATCAGGAAGTAGAAAAAGGACAAACGTTAATGGTGATGGAAGCAATGAAAATGGAACACGCCATCAAAGCGCCAAAAGCAGGTGTGGTCAAAGAATTTTATTTTGTCGCCGGTGATCTTGTAGATGGCGGTGCTGTGCTGCTCGACTTTGAAGCCGAGGAGTAAACCTATGACAAGCAGTTATCCAACACAGGTTAAAATCGTCGAAGTAGGTCCCAGAGATGGTCTACAAAATGAAAAACAACTGATTGATTTAGCCAGTAAACTGCAGCTAATTGATGATTTGGCCCTGGCTGGTTTAAAATTTATCGAAGCAGGTAGCTTTGTATCACCTAAGTGGGTGCCACAAATGGCTGATAGTACTCAATTATTTCGAGAGTTAACGCGAATACCGGGTATAACCTATTCAGCGCTCACTCCCAACTTACAAGGTTACACCAATGCCAAATCGGTAAATGTGGATGAGGTGGCTATATTTGGCGCGGCTTCTGAAACCTTTTCACAGAAAAACATAAATTGTTCTATTGCCGAAAGTTTAGAGCGCTTTGTTCCCATTGTTGAGCAAGCTAAAAAAGACAACATGCCAGTTCGAGGTTATGTTTCTTGTGTGTTAGGTTGCCCCTATGAAGGCGATATCGCGCCGCAAAAAGTAGCAGAGGTTGCACAACATTTATTGGCTATGGGTTGTTATGAAGTGTCACTTGGCGACACTATTGGTGTTGGCACACCGATTAAAACCAGTAAGATGTTAGAAGCCGTTCAACAGGTTATTCCGAGGGAAAAAATTGCGGTGCATTTTCATGATACCTATGGTCAAGCTTTAGCCAATATTTTGATCGCGTTGCAACAAGGAATTAGTACCATCGATAGCGCGGTGGCAGGTTTAGGCGGTTGCCCTTATGCAAAAGGCGCTTCTGGCAACGTTGCAACTGAAGATGTGGTATTCATGCTAAATGGTATGGGTATACACACCGGCATTGATATCGAAAAACTAGTGAATGCGGGAAACAATATAATGCAAGCGCTTGGTCGGTCTTCTACCTCTAAGGTCGCAAACGCCCTGTTATCTTGAGTATTGAGTCTGATTGTTTTATGACGGAGTCGTTAAATCTGCATTGTGTTTTTTTGTTGGTGCTTTTTCAGTGCCTGTTTAAATATTTTTTTCGCTTCCTCTTTAGCTCGCACAGGATCATTATTCGAATTTCCTATTTTGGCAACAATCTCATTTAATTGTTCTGTATCCATGCAGTCATGCAATATTAGCAGCCGTGCTTCAAGCTCCGGAAATTTTTTCAAAACCGCAGCTGACACTAACGGTTGAGCTAAATAACGAGGAAAAAACTGATCAGTATCTTTTAGCATAGTCACTTCGCCTCTTGATACTTGTGGGTCAGATTCGTAACCTACAAACACTTCAGCTTCACCACTTTCTTTGGCTGAATAACGATCGGTAACACTGCAAGGTAAAACAGATTTGAATTTCACACCGTAGTCTAACAAGCCTAATAGGCAATCCTTTCTGTTCATAAATTCAGGATCTGCACTAAACGTCAGTTTACCGCCTTTGGTTTTTAAATCGCTAATACTGATTATTTCTTCAGATTCAGCGTATTCAGGGGTCATAACTAAACAATAATCTTCACTGCAACCTAAATTAGGTAACCATTGAATGCCTAACCCTTGTCCATATTGATTTAACTCCTCAGTGAGCTCATCTGGTGATTTAATTCCGCCGGTTTCGGTTTTATGATGGATATTAAAATATTGCAGGCAGGTACCGGTATAGTCCATGTAAACATCCAGCCATCGGTATTTAAGTTCGGCGAAGTTATGCATGCTATCACCATTTGGATAACGTATTTCGCAGACAATATGTGAATTCTCATGGGTTATAGCCAACGCTAAAAGCTCTGTAAAAAACATCTGAGAGAGGTCATTTTTAGCGCCAATGATGATTTTCGGATTAGGCCCTTCCAGACGTTTTGACGCCAATACATCTTCTCCAGCCAGTATTGGCCAGAATGACTGCTCCGATGTACTGACTTGTTGCTGCACCCGCCCAATGGTTTGACTAAAATTTGATTCCAATTCATTGAGCTGAACATGAAACTCTTTATCGGAAACCTTCAAGGTGAGTGACTGAATAAAACTCGGCATATTGATAATCACAAATGGCATGATCAACAATGCAAATAAGATCAATACCTGATTGGTGGCCCTCAAATATTCGTCAAGGCCAAAGAGCTTTAACTCAGCAAGAAAGAATAATAGCACCGCCAAACAATATATTGTCAGTAAGTAAGGTGCCGATTTTGATAAAAAACTACTGTTTTTTTTACGTTTCATACGTTCTCCGTAACAAACTTTATTGTAGTTGCACAGCGGTTGGCTCAAAACAATATAAAGTGGTTTTTGACGCCAATGGACCATTTAACACACTGGCAATGACTTTCTGCTGTGTGAGTATGCGTGCGTTATTTAAGAAAATTTCAGGCCATTGACGCACCAACGCTTTGCTTCCTTTTGGAAAGGTAAATACTTCGGTTGGCGAACAACGATTTGATTGAGGATCATACCGCTGCCCTTCTACAAGGGCACTACCACCAGTTGATACCAATTTCACTGAATCAGCCATATCAATTTCATTTGCAACTTGCGTCAACAAGCTGTCATAGGCCTGCGGATTACTTTTTAGATTATCTAGAACCTGGTTAAACTGATTTCTAAGTGAGAGATTATTCGGATTATTTTTAGAAAACATCACGCTATGCGGCACATAATCAACGTATTTTGCAAAGCCTATTTTTGCCGATAACGTTGGCATCGACTGGGTTAATAAGGTTTCACCGACTTGCTGAGATTCAATGAAAACTTTAGGCTTAGAGGTATAAGCCAGCCATATTAACGCGGTGTTAATCGGCATTTGACAAACTGTGGGCTGATTCGATTTTATTGCTGTTTTAGACGCGACATCAGGGGTAACAATTAGATTACTATTCTCGATTAACTCACTGCCTGAGTGAAATTGCTGTTCACTTGATTGATAAGCATAAAGGGGTTGAGAATGTTGAGGATCTATTTGGTTGTAGTGAAATGGGTTCACTTGTTTAACCTGAAGTACCCTTTCGGTCAGCTTCAACCTTTTTGCTTCTGCGCTACTAGCTACTTCAACTAATTGTCTTTGAGTTAACTTTTTTTCGCTAATCAGTATCCAGTTTTGGTTAGCATCAAGTATTTCAAAGCCCTGAAGCGTATCTTTGAAATTGCAGGTATTGTTAGGAATATACTGTCCCAATCTAGGTGTGTATTCGTAACCTGCCAAGGTGATTACCGCATAATTTTGTAACTCAGACGGTTCGCTAATGTTGGCCGCCTGTGGGGTATGTTTCAGGTGAAAGAAAATCCCGTTAGGAACATCAATGATAGGTTCACTAAAGTAAAAATGATTTTCTCGCTCTGCGGTTTTGATATAAGGGTAAGTCCCTCGAATTTGACTATCCTGCTGCGACAATTCCGCTTTTGATTGGGCAATACTCCAGGGCATAAATTGCAAATCGACTCGATAGCCCATCTGTTCAAATACAGAGGTGACTATGACACTCGCAATTCCCTTTTGCGGTAGAGACTCTCCCGAATACGGAGCCCATTCACCTGAAGATAAATGGATGACCTTTGGTCCTGTGGCGGGTTTAGAACTCGAATACACAATAGCCGCAATTAAAAGTAGCAGTGCGACAATCAAGCTAACCATAATCATAGGGTTACTTTTAGTGCGAGCTGTATTCAAAGTATCAACCTTTCCATTATAAATTGATGGTGTTACCACCACCTTCCCTGTTTAAATTTTATACAATTAATTAGCATTTGTCAGGTTGATAACAATCTTAAGCTAAATAAAAGGAATTATTCATGGCAAGCTAGTGGATAGTCAGCGTAAACCTCTTTCAATCTAGGCTATAAAGCCGTAATTTAGAGTGTATTCGTTTGATGTTACGGTGAATTATTGATGTTTTTAGCTGGAATAAAGCGCGTGAGTTGCGGCTTCTTGCTGTTTACAAGCTTAAATGCTTTTTCTGAGGTTGTGTTAACTGAAAAGTTCGAACACTATTCCATTGCCCCCACGACGCGACAGCAAATTAAAATTGAATTGCGCGCAAACTCCCCCGTAGTGAAAGAAAATCAACTATTTCACGGTCGCACTCAATGGCAGTTAACACCGGTTTTTGGATTACAAACTAGCGGCAACCTATGTCGACTTGTAGGCATCAAAGTGTATTTAGAGGGGCTTTATACCATGCCCGAAATGTCTAACAGAAAAACCGCCGCAGAAAACTTAAAACAAACCTTTGACGATTATTACACCGCTTTATTGGATCACGAAAAAGGCCATCAGGCTATTTGGATTGAAGCTGGTGAAAGCATTGAACGAAAACTAAAAAGCATGCCTCCCCATTTTCAATGCAGCCAATTAAAATCCCAAGCCAGCAAACAAGTCGCCAAACTCGTAAAATTCTACCAACTACAGAATAAACAATACGACCAAGACACCGGACACGGCAAAACCCAAGGTGTGTTTATTTCGGCAAAATAAATGGCGTTTTTTTAACTCGTTTTCTTAGCAGATTGAATTGCGGCAGAATCAATCGGTGATTGATCCACGAGCATAGACTGATGAGAAGGTGCTACCGGTGACCGGCGCGGGACAAAACGAGTAAGGTCAGCTCTGTTTATTCACTGAATAAGTAACCTTCGGATACCAGCATACCAACCGACGACATTACTGCCTCATCCGGTGCGTTAGTTCAATTTATTTGAGTGAAAGAATAACTAATTATGGACCGAAAAAATGTCAGGGAGATACTCGGTTTTTATTGACAAAGGGAGTCATACCAACGCTTCAAATAAAGGGCTAAAAACGTTTGGCTATACTAGCGAACGAAGTGAGCCGAGCCAAACATTTTTAGTCCTTGTTGATTTGTTTGTTAGGTTTAATTATACTTTTGGTACAGAATAAAGTACAGGTACAGAAAAATGGAAGCAATGAGTTATACAGCTGCAAGAGCAAATCTAGCGAAAACGATGGAAAAAGTATGCGACGACCATGCTCCAGTAATAATTACACGAAAGAGCGAAAGCCCTGTTGTGATGATGTCATTAGATGATTATGAATCAATGCAAGAAACTACCTACCTACTCAGATCACCAGCAAACACGAGAGCCTTAATAGAATCGATAGTTGAGTTAGAGGCTGGGAATGGTACCCCTAGAGAATTGCTTGAATGAAATTAACCTTCTCAACGAAAGCATGGGAACAATATCTGTATTGGCAAACTACGGATAAAAAGATTTTAAAAAGGATTAATACATTAATTAAAGATATTCAGCGTGAACCATACGAAGGACTTGGTAAACCAGAACCTTTAAAACATGCCCTTTCAGGTTATTGGTCACGCAGAATCAATGATGAACATAGACTCGTTTATAAATATCAAGAAGATACAATCCTAATAGCGCAACTTCGCTACCACTATTAAATCTAACGCCTCAATAACCGGCGCAGCTTCGCTGCGTCCGGCGCCTTAGGCGCGAAGTTGATTGACTTGTTAGCATTTATATTTTTGATAGAAGATTTCTCCGCTTGGCTTTGATTTGTTTTCGATATGTCTCAATTTCTTTCCTGTGATATTCGATGGCTTTAAGGATGTCATCACGGCTCGTTGAACCAGAATGAAGCTCATTAGAGTAATCTCTAAGCTTGATGGCTATTTCCTGAAGGTCATCAAGAACAACTTGCTCACCATTTTTCAATTCATCAATCAGCCTAGGTATTTCCTTATAGGATGTTATGTCTACAGAAAACCTTGTTGGGTCGAATATTTGATCGAACTTATCAGCGAGGTGATACAAAGCGGCACAAACATGATGCTCATGATAGCTTCGCATTAAGGTGCCATCCACATCAGCCAAGTAACGAGCAAGCTCATTATCATCTACGGAAAACTTTGCACCAATTAGATAAGAGTCGGTTAATGATAAGGCGCGGTCCAACTCATCACTCAAGCTTCCGACCACATCAATAATTTCTTGTCTGGATGTAGCATTTGCCGAAGAGCCAATTGTGATTATTGATTTTGCTGCTTTTATAAATGCCTGAAAGCTCATATTTCCTCCTTGGGTGCTAACGCCCTGTTAACGGGCAAAATATAGTTGGCTAAAATAAGCGACAAAGGAGCAAAAGCCAACTGTACTTTGTCCTTGTTAAACAGCTTGATACTCATTGAGCCTCCCCAATCAGCGTAACTTTTAGGCTACTCTGATAGGTGACAAAACCAAACGGAGAAGCT